>CAMWXG010000042.1 GCA_947178155.1 uncultured Lachnoclostridium sp. | reverse complement strand
ATACATACTATAACAGATGACTTTAGTAATAACGATAAAATCGCTTATTTATACATCTTATTTTTTACTTAATGTTATTGTTCACTCTATTGTCAGCAACACTTTAATTTTCGTCAATAGATGTTTTACTTACAACAAAGGTTGGTGTTACATTAAATGTTGCATTTTCTGAAACTTTTTGTCCTAATGTACCAACAACATACATAGCACCTTTCTGATTCGCATCAAGGATCATAACATTTGTATCCTGCTCTTTATTTGCCTGAAGCCATCTTGTATGTGCCAAATCTTCTGGCATTTCATTTTCAACCTCTTCCTGCTTTAATCCTATTGCAATCTGATTTTCATTAACAGTTCCATTATTGCTCCATTTAGCATTTTTTATCTTGCTTAAATCTACCTTAGTGTATGTAACATCAATCTGAACCGGAATATTAGAATTATTTTTTACATTAATTCTTGGAGAAACAACCTTATTCTGATATGTAACACTACTGCTGATATTAAAAGGAACAAATGTTGGCATAGTAACAGAAAGAATAGTTGGCTCTATTGTTCCAACCATTTCCATCTGTCCTGAACCGCCAATAGGAATATCCTTTGTTGAAGTAGCAGTTGCGGCGCCTGCTACAGCAGAAAATGCCAAAGATGCAGCCAGTGCAAGTTGTAAAAATATTGTTTTTTTCTTCATAATTTCCTCCTTCTGCACCTATTATAGTATGTTTATAGCATAATATTATTAATTCTGTACGGTAATGGCAATTTGCGCTCCAGTTCTTCCAATATAATTCCCAGTATCTTCTTCATATGCAGAAAAATAAGCAGTTGCATCATAAGTGCCTTTTTCTAAAACTTTATCCAGCTTTACGTTTTCTATATAAGTTCCGGGTTTTAAAAAATTTGAAGTATAAATCTCTTCTTCTGTATCATTAATTTGAATGCTGATTTTTAAAAGTTTTGCATTATTTCCCGGATTTTCAATTAAAAGATTACCTTCTGATGTTCCATCTGCAAAAACAGGTGATGTGTTAATAGAAAATGCTATCATACTTCGGTCTAACATCTCCTGCAACTCTTTTTTTCGTTCTTCAATATCAGTTCCCGGCATAATACCAGTTGTCGCATTGTCATCATATACTAATTCCGTTTCTGACTTCTTAGTAAACATAAAATAACAAATAGATATAGTAATAGCTACAAGCAGTACAGCTCCTACTGCAATTAATGTTCTTTTTTTACCTTTGCTCATAGACTTTATTCTCCCTTTTTCGACTAAAAATAATTAATTTCGCTAATTTCCATCATTATAATTCATAATTCGCACCAAAAACAAGCGTTTGCATTCGACAAATTTTTACATAATTCTACATAAATCGACTTTGGAGTGTGTATGTCAGAACACAACATAAACAAAATAAGAGGAACTCTCTTTAATTAGAAAGTTCCTCTTATTTTATATACTGCAAATCTTTTGCATGTTCTATTAATTCTTTTAGTTGTTCATAGTTTTCCACTTTATTTACCATACGCCTGATGGCAGCCGAATTTTTATAACCTGATGTATACCATGCAACATGTTTACGCATTTCACGTATTCCCATGACTTCTCCTTTAAATTCTATTTGCATCTTTCCATGTCGCAGTATCATGTCAAATACTTCATTTATATCAGGTTTATCAGGTATTTGTCCTGTTTCACAATATTTTTTTATCTGTGCAAATATCCAAGGATTCCCCCTTGCCCCTCGTGCTACCATAACTGCATCACAGCCAGTTTCCGTTTTGCACCTTACTGCATCTTCTGCTGTAAAAATATCACCACTTGCTATAACAGGTATACTTACTGCTTCTTTTACGCTCCTTATGATATCCCAATCAGCCGTGCCGCTGTAATATTCCTGCCTTGTTCTTCCATGTACGGCTATTGCTGCCGCACCGTTGTCCTCTGCTATTTTAGCAAATTCAACAGCATTTACCATACTCTCCTCAAAACCCTTACGAAATTTTACTGTTACAGGTTTTTTTATTGCTGATGACACAGCCTTAATAATATTTCCGGCAAGCTTTGGTGTCTTCATAAGTGCAGAGCCTTCTCCATTATTTACTACCTTTGGCACCGGACATCCCATATTGATGTCAAGTATGTCAAAATTTCTGCCTTCAATACGTACTGCCATATCTGCCATAAGCTCAGGCTCTGAACCAAAAAGCTGAAGCGCTACAGGATGCTCTGTATCACTTATCTCCCAAAGCTTACAAGTGTTTTTATTGTTATAATATATACCCTTAGCGCTTATCATCTCTGTATATACAAGGTCAGCCCCCTGCTCTTTACATAATAAACGAAATGGCAGGTCTGTAACTCCTGCCATTGGACCGAGGACTAATCCTCCTGCTATTTTTACATTCCCTATATTAAAATCCTTCATAAATACTTAAACCTTCTTTTGCTTGCTGTATATAAGCTGTAATCCCCTTAATGTCAAATCTGCATCATATATATCTATTTCTTCAGTACTCTCTGATATAGTCTTTCCAAGTCCACCTGTAGCCACAACACGCGCATCTGGTGCACCAGCCTCCATCTTAATTCTGCGTATAATATATTCTGTCTGTCCTATAGTTCCATAAAAAAGACCAGCCTGCATAGATGAGATAGTCTCTTTGGCAATTATATCACCTGGACATTTTATCTCTATTTCTGGAAGATTTGCAGTATTGTTGCAAAGAGCATCCGCTGAAATCCTTACTCCTGGGCTAATTACACCACCCTGAAATGTACCATCTGCCGTAACAAAGTCATATGTTGTTGCAGTCCCATAATCTACTACAACTATAGGTCCTCCGTACTGCTCATATGCACCAACTGCATCAACTATACGGTCAGGTCCTATCTGCTTTGGATCAAATGTATTTATTCGTATACCTGTCTTTATTCCTGCCCCTACTACTATTGGATGACAGTCCAGATATTTTATTATTCCACTAGTAAATGAATACATCATCTGAGGAACTACAGATGCAATTATCACCTCTGTAATGCTTGCAGACGTATATCCTTTCTGTTCCAGTATATTGCAAAGAAGCTCTCCATACTCATCTGATGTACGTGGCACTTTTACCGTAATACGAAATCTTGTAGTAAGCACCTTATCATCAAACACGCCAAATGTAATATCTGTATTCCCTACATCAACTGCTAATAACATATAATTCCTCCTGGCTGAATAGTATATAACCTATAGATCACTTATATCTTCATGCAAAAATACCACACGATAATATAACTCAAGTGATTCCAACAATTCACGCTTTTCTGATTGTATCTGTTTAATCTTCAGAACACTTCCTATCTCATCAAAGAAAAAATCATTTTCTTCAGATGTTACATTAAAAAGTAAAGCCCCCTGTTCATCAAACTGTAAAGTAAGTATGCCTCCTATATCTGCAGTATAGAGAACACACATTATCTTAAGCTCTTCCTTCACTGCACCTGGAAGCCCATTAAAATCCTGATTAAAATAATATTTTTCTTCATATGCACTGGCAGCACACAATACAACTGCATTTCCATTTATATTATCAGACATACCCGTATAACCCCCTGACTGATACTTCACCTGATACTATCTTCTTTGTACCTTCTTTTGTATCTACTATAAGAGCTCCTGTCTCATCTATTCCTCTGGCAATACCTGTCTGTGTCCTGCTCTCTTCTGCATCTTCTTTCATGCCATAAAGTATTTTTACTTCTTTATCTTTACTTACAAGCATACTGTTATATTCATCAATGAACGGTTTTAAACTTAAAACTTTATTAAATTCCCGATAATATTCTCCAAATTTATCAATTGTAACAGATGCCAACTGAGCTCTATCAGCTTTTTTACCTGTTTGAATGTATATAGATGTAGCAACATCAGATATGTCATTATCAAATGATTTATTATTTGCATTAATTCCTATACCAACTACAACATGGTTTATGCAGTTCATTTCCGCACTCATTTCAGTAAGTATGCCACAAATCTTCTTTCTATTAAGTACAATATCGTTAGGCCATTTAATCTGTGTTCTGGCACAGCACACCTCCTCGATTGCTTTTGATGTTGCAATTGCAGCAATAAGCGTTATGCCTGATACCTCTGAGGGTAAAATATCTGGTCTTAATATTAATGACATAAATACACCCGTTCCTGCATCAGAAAACCAGCTGCGCCCACGACGTCCCCTACCGGCTGACTGTCTTTCAGCAATTACAAGCGTCCCCTCCGGCTCTCCCTGTTCCGCAAGCTGCTTAGCCCTTATATTTGTTGAATCAATAATATCATGACTTTCAACTCTTTTGCATATGGAACCTTCCTTTATACGACTCTCTATATCTTCTGAATAGAGTATGTCCGGAAAACCTGTAAGCATATAACCTTTATTTGGAACTGATTCTATGTCATATCCCATCTGTTTTAACTGGGCTATATTTTTCCATACAGCCTGTCTTGTGACTCCTGCTTTTTCACAAAGGCTCTGTCCTGAAACAAAACCCTCTCCAGCCTCTCGCAGAGCCTTAAGTATTTCCTTTTTCATGCTATGTCCTATAACCCCAAAGTTGCCATCATAACAGCCTTAATGGTATGCATACGATTCTCTGCTTCATCAAATACTACTGACTGTTCTGACTCAAATACCTCATCTGTAACTTCAAGTTCACTAAGCCCAAATTTTTCATATACCTGTCTGCCAATCTTTGTCTTTAAATCATGAAATGCCGGCAGGCAATGCATAAATAATGCATCAGGCTTTGCATTTGCCATTGCAGCTTTATTTACCTGATAAGGCTTTAGCATCTTTATACGCTCTTCCCAGACCTCTTCAGGCTCTCCCATCGAAACCCATACATCTGTATATACCACATCTGCATCCTTTGTCCCGCTTAAAACATCTTCTGTCAATGTAACAGAGCCTCCTGACTCTTCTGCATATTTATTACACAGCTCCACAAGCTCAGGTGCCGGAAAATATTCTTTAGATGTACATGCCGTAAAATGCATACCAAGCTTTGTACATACAATCATAAGCGAGTTTCCCATATTATAGCGTGCATCACCCATATAAGTAAGCTTAACACCTTTAAGATGTCCTAAGTGCTCACGTATCGTAAGCATATCAGCAAGCATCTGTGTAGGATGATATTCATTTGTAAGTCCATTCCACACAGGTATGCCTGCATATTTTGCAAGTTCTTCTACTATAGACTGCTCAAAGCCGCGATATTCAATACCATCATACATACGTCCAAGAACTCTTGCTGTATCGGCTATACTTTCTTTTTTGCCTATTTGTGAACCTTGTGGATCAAGATAAGTAACACCCATTCCCATATCATGTGCTGCCACCTCAAATGAACAGCGTGTACGTGTACTTGTTTTTTCAAATATGAGTGCTACATTTTTTCCCTGATAATTATTTACAGGAATACCTTTTTTCTTTTTATCTTTTACATCAGCCGAAAGCTGTATTAAATATTCTATTTCCTCTGGCGTAAAATCTTTTAATGTAAGGAAACTGCGTCCTTTTAAATCTACTTGCATAATACCTCATTTCTGCAATATAACCCCAAAACATCACAATGACATTTCGGGGTTATATTATTAATCAATTAATCACGATTTGCCTTATCTATATTACCATTTAATTATCTTTTGATACTTCTGTCAGTGACTTAACAAGTCCTACCATTCCCTGTATCTCTGACGGAATAATAATCTTTGTTGCCTTGCCATCTGCTGCTCTTGAAAATGCTTCAAGACTTTTAAGTCTTATCACATTTTCTGTTGCTGCTGCTTCGTTAAGCATACGAATACCATCTGCATTTGCCTTCTGAACTGCAAGGATTGCCTGTGCCTGACCTTCTGCTTCACGTATTGTTGCTTCCTTTTTAGCCTCAGCATGAAGAATTGCTGCCTGCTTATCAGCTTCTGCATCAAGAATTGCTGCTGCCTTTTTACCCTCTGCAACAAGAATTGCTGACTCTTTTTCACCCTGTGAACGAAGAATTGATTCCCTTTTCTCTCGCTCTGCTTTCATCTGCTTCTCCATAGCATCCTGAATTGCTGCCGGAGGAATAATATTTTTAAGCTCTACCCTGTTCACTTTGATGCCCCATGGATCAGTTGCACTATCAAGTGATGCTCTCATCTTAGCATTTATTATCTCACGTGATGTAAGAGTTTCATCGAGCTCAAGCTCACCTATTATATTACGAAGTGTTGTAGCAGTAAGATTTTCTATTGCCATTATTGGATTCTCAACACCATAAGTATATAACTGTGCATCTGTAATCTGGTAAAAGATAACGGTATCTATGCGCATTGTAACATTATCTTTTGTAATAACCGGCTGAGGAGGGAAATCTGCAACCTGCTCCTTTATATCCACTTTCCTTGCCACTCTGTCTATAAAAGGTGTTTTAAAATGAATACCAACTTCCCATGATGCCTGATATCCTCCAAGGCGTTCAATTACATATGTTGTTGCCTGTGGGACTACCTTAACACATGAAACGAGTACAATTGCCACAATTACTAAAAAAGCTATTAAAAACTCCATTTATGATACCTGCCTTTCAATTATTTAATTTACAATTAATTCTTCAATTCCGTACCTGCAATGCTTACAAAAGCCTTAACCCCCTTAATAGCATCAACTACTACTTTTGAACCTTCCGGTATAACTAAATCATCACTGCTGCTTCTTGCTGTCCATTCCTGCCCATTAACTATAACCACGCCTTTTTCATTAAAATTATCAACTGTTTCCATAACCTTGCCTTCTTTGCCAATCATACTGTTGACATTTGTTTTAAACCTGCTGCTGTTAAGCTTTTGCTCAACTGCTGGTCTTGTAAAGACTAGGAGTACTATTGAAACTATAAGAAATATCGCAATCTGAACAAGAACCGGAACACCAAAAATTGCCAGAATAAATGCAACAAGCGCACCACCTGCAAACCATATTGTAGTGAGCCCAAGCGTTATTATTTCTATAATAAGAAAAACCGCCAATGCAATTAACCAATAAAACGGCTCCATACTAACATCCCCCTTTCTTATTCATTTATTTTATATCATTTGTGACAAATCTGCAACCTTATTCTGTGTTGCCTTGCAGCTTCATACATAACTATTGCTGCTGATACTGCTGCATTAAGCGATTCTAATTCTCCCTCCATCGGTATGCATATACTGTCAGTCATATTATCAAATACCCTGTCAGATATTCCATTTGCTTCATTGCCTATAACTATTCCCGCTCCCTTCGTATAATCAGCTTTATCATACAATATACTGCCATACATAGCTGTCCCATACACACTATAGCCTGCTTTTTTTATCTTATCTATAGCTGATAAAATGTCTTCTACATAAACATATGGTACTCTGAATATTGCCCCCATTGTTGCCCTTACCGTTTTGGGGTTAAATAAATCAACAGTCCCTTTACTCATAATTACACCTGACATACCTGCTCCTTCTGCTGTCCTGATAATAGTGCCAAGATTGCCCGGATCCCGCAAATCATCAAGCAAAAGCCACATATGTCTTTTATCTGATATAATATCCTCTATTCTGTATTCAGGCAATGAAACAATTCCTAAAATTCCCTGTGTAGTTACTGTATCTGATACCTTTCTAAATATATCATCAGATACAATCTCATACGGATTTTTTGAAAGAAGTATTTTTATATCAGATGATAAATCAACACCTTCTTTAGCATTTCCATTATATAGGCTTTCTGATACATATATTTTTTTAATTTTGTTATGTGTTGCTGCCTCTAAAAGAAGTTTCACCCCTTCTGCAATAAAAGCAGAAGCCTTTTTTCTATGCTTTGTGTTCTTTTGAAGTTTTATAATATCTTTAATTTGTGAATTGCTTTCACTGGTAATCATGCATGCTCCTTACTTTTGTCAATTCTACGTCTTCCACAACTACCCATTTATCTGTCAATCTTTCAACAAGTTCCTGCCACTATATAATTTGTTATCTGTAATCATCATATAAAACACATCATGGTATAAATGTACCTTCTTCTCTCGTCATATACAATAAACCTAAGAAACTATTCATAACAACTAATACAATACTCTACCCTTCTTCATTTAAACTGCTTAAACGCATAGCCTGATCAGCGGCTATAATATTTTCCAAAACTTCATTTATATCTCCATTAAGTATTTCATTAAGCCTGTGACTTGTATATTTAATGCGATGGTCTGTTACGCGCCCCTGAGGAAAATTATATGTTCGAATCTTTTCAGAACGATCACCTGTACCCACTTGACTGCGCCTTTCTGCTGCCTGTTCGCTGTTTGCCTTTTCCTGCTCCATATCATATATTCTTGAACGCAGTACCTTCATAGCTTTATCTTTGTTTTTTAGCTGTGACTTCTCGTCCTGACATGTTACTACTATCCCTGTTGGTATATGCGTGATACGTACTGCTGAATCTGTAGTATTGACACACTGTCCTCCATTGCCTGATGCACGATAAACGTCTATTTTACAATCATTTGGATCCACATGCACATCAACCTCTTCTGCCTCCGGCATAATTGCAACTGTAGCTGTTGATGTATGAATACGACCGCCCGACTCTGTTGAAGGAATTCTCTGAACACGATGTACTCCGCTTTCATATTTCAATTTTGAATATGCACCATTGCCAAGTACCATAAAGACTATTTCTTTAAAACCTCCAATACCGTTTTCATTGGCACTCATAACCTCCACCTTCCAACGGTTTGTTTCTGCAAATTTAGAATACATTCTAAACAAATCTGCGGCAAATAAAGCAGCTTCATCACCACCTGCTCCGCCTCTTATCTCTACAATAACATTCTTCTCGTCATTAGGATCTTTCGGAAGCATAAGTATCTTAAGCTCATTCTCATACTGCTCTACCTTTGCCTTGCAGTCGCTTAATTCTTCCTTGGCAAGCTCCCTCATCTCCTCGTCTGTTTCTTCATCAATAATTGCAAGACTGTCCTCTATACCTTCCTTTGCAGCTCTATATTCCTTATACTTTTCAACAATAGGAGCAAGCTCACTCTGCTCTTTCATAAGATTTCTGTACTTTTCCTGATTACTTAATATATCATTATCAGAAAGCATCATATTTATTTCTTCAAGCCTTCTGACTAAATCCTCTAATTTATCAAACATATTTTCCCTCATTTCCAAAAGCCAAACTCACAATTAACTTTTTTAACTAATATTAAAATTTTTATATTATATCCAAGCAGTTACAAACCTATTATTGCCGGATAAATCCTTATGTATTGCAACATTGCTAAAACCATACTCCTTAAATAGTTCTGACACGCAACTCCCCTGATTATATCCTATCTCAACTGCTACAAGCCCTCCATAATTAAGATATTTAGCAGCCATACTGCTTATAATCCTATAAAACGAAAGACCATCATCTCCACCATCAAGTGCCATAAATGGTTCGTGAAGCCGCACCTCTGGTGCAAGTGAATTTATGTCACTTGTAATAATGTATGGTGGATTAGACACTATAATATCATATTTGTCTCTAATATTTTCAAACATATCACTATATATAAAATTTACTCCTGCTTCATTAATCCCAGAGTTCTTTATAGCGATTTCAAGAGCTTTTTTAGAGTAATCAACTGCATCACATGCAAGTGCTTTCCCCAGTTTCATGAGTGATATAGCAATACAGCCTGAACCAGTACACATATCAAGAACCTTTTTTCCAAAAACCAGCGGAAGAAGATATTCTACAAGCGCCTCTGTATCCTGTCTTGGAACAAGAACATCTTTTGATACAATAAAATCCAGTCCCATAAATTCCTGACTGCCTGTAATATGCTGAAGCGGTATGTGCATCGCCCTTCTGCTGATTAGTTCTTTATATTTCTTCTCAATATTATCAGACACATCTTCTTCTCTCTTAAGAAAATACTCTGCCCTACCCATATTAGTAATATATTCCAGAAGATACCATGCATCAATATCATAATCTGTGATTTCTGAATTATACAATATTTTCCTTCCACATTCAAGCAAATCCATATATCTCATAAATATCCCATACCGCCATTTACTCTATTTTCTATTCACTTATTTTATCTTCTTGTATACCCTCTTCTGCTGACTTATCAATTATGCCTTCTTGTGTGTTCTCCTTTGCAGGCTCACCAATTATGTCTTCTTGTTTTGTCTCTTTTAAATTCTCATATATTATATTACCTTTTTGAACTTCATTAACAATACTGTCTTTGTCAAAATAGTGATCAAGTCCCGCTAGAGCTTCATCTTCCGCATCTTCCTTAAACAACTGCATTGACTTTCTTCTTCTTTCTTCCTTGCGTTTATTTGCATCATCTACAAGTTTTTCAAGCTCCTCTTCTTTTTGTTCCATTTCTCTAATCTTAAACTCACGTTCTGTAGCCCTGAGTTTATTTTCACGCTCTCTTATACGTATCTCTTCTTTTATCTCAGCTCGTGATTTTTTAGGCTTACTGCCATTATATTTCTTTTCACGCTCTTTTTGTTTGCTTTGCAATACCAGACACCGTCTTTGGTACTCACGCCAGTCAAAAACTGCCTCCACAGAAGAAATTGCCACTTCTATCATTTCGTCGTCAGGCTCCCTTGTAGTAAGCTTCTGCAATAACATACCTGGTGTACTTAAAACTGCCACCACTTTACTATCACTATTGCCTGCAAGTTTTATAAACTCATAAGACACACCTGCTATAACAGGTACAAGAAGTATACGTGCAATCATACGAAGCCAGACATTTTTAAAATGAATAAACATGAAAAATATAATACTTATAAACATTACTATAAATAAAAAGCTTGTCCCGCACCTCCTGTGATGCTTTGACTGTCCGCGGACGTTTTCAACAGTAAGTTCAAGACAGTTTTCTACACAGTTTATTGACTTATGCTCTGCACCATGGTACATAAACACCCTGTTGATATCTTCCATAAATGATATTACATATATATATCCAACAAAAAATACAATACGTATGATGCCTTCTATTAATGCAAGTACAGTTTCTGAAGATATCTTTGACTGCAAAAGCTGGGAAAGGAAAAACGGCAAAACCACAAATATTCCTATTGCAAGCACTATTGACAGCATTATAGTAAGCACAGTTTCTACATTTTCCTTACGCGATGCTGTCTCATCTTTTTTCTTTGTTTTATTTAAAGCTTCTTCCTCTTCCTCATAAAAGCCTGCTGAAAAAGTAAGTGTGCTCATACCTAATAACAGAGATTCCACAAATGCTACAACTCCGCGTATTATAGGTAGCCTGAAAAACACGGACTTTTCTGATATACTCTTCGTCTTGCCATGCTTAACTGATATTTCTCCATCAGGCTTTCTTATAGCAATGGCATAATCTGACTTATTTTTCATCATTACACCTTCTAATACTGCCTGACCTCCAATTCCTGATGACCTCATTGGCTTCCTCCACTTAAAAATTTGTAATTTCCTATTAGGTAGTAAAAATGGTCACAGCACCCGACCAGTCGGTGCTGTGACCATTGATAACGTCGGTGTTCCGACACAAATTCTTCTAATTTGACTGTATACCATACCTACGGTTGAATTTATCAATCGCACCACGGGCTTTCACAGATTTCTGCTGACCTGTGTAGAATGAATGACATTTTGAACAGATTTCTACATGTATCTCTTCCTTGGTAGAACCTGTAACAAATTCATTGCCACAGTTGCATACAACCTTTGCCTGATAGTAATTAGGATGAATTCCTTCCTTCATAGTATTACCTCCATTCTGTAATCTAATTAACTATATTATTTTAACACTGTAGGCTGCAAATGTTATATCAATTTAAAAACACAACTGCCTAAGTATAACATAATAAATATGCTATTGCAATATTTTTATTGAAAAAATTTATATAAGTCTTGTTTTTTTGATAGTTTGAACAAACTCCTTATTATTTTTGGTTTTCCTAAATAATTCAATTATTCTCTCTACTGCTTCATCTGATTTATTACTACTAAATGCCTTTCTCATAACATAATTGGCTTCTATTTCATCTTGTGTAAGAAGTAAATCATCACGTCTTGTACTTGACTTAGGCAGGTCTATAGCCGGAAAAACCCTCTTTTCAGCAAGTCTTCTATCAAGAACCACCTCCATATTGCCTGTACCCTTGAATTCTTCAAATACAACATCGTCCATCTTGCTTCCAGTGTCAACAAGAGCTGTTGCAAGAATTGTAAGGCTTCCACCTTCTCTCATATTTCTTGCAGCCCCAAAAAAACGTTTTGGCATATGCAGTGCAGCGGGATCAAGTCCTCCTGACAGTGTACGGCCACTTGGCTGAACCGTAAGATTATATGCCCTTGCAAGTCTTGTTATACTATCCAGAAGTATCATAACATCTTTTCCATGTTCTACCAGTCTCTTAGCACGCTCCACTACCATTTCAGATACCCTTTTATGATTTTCAGGAAGTTCATCAAATGTAGAATATATAACTTCCACATTATGTCCCATAATAGACTCTTTGATGTCTGTAACTTCCTCAGGACGTTCATCAATAAGAAGCACTATAATATGCATCTTTGGATGGTTAGCTTTTACAGCCTTTGCTACTTGTTTTAACAATGTAGTTTTACCAGTCTTTGGCTGTGAAACAATCATTCCTCTCTGTCCCTTGCCTATAGGTGATATTAAGTCTAACATTCTCATAGATATACTGCTTCCTGCTGTTTCAAGATGTATTCTCTCATCAGGAAATACAGGCGTCAACTGCTCAAACTTTATTCTGCGTATTATCTTATCAGGACTTACCCCATTAACTGTACGTATAAACAATAACGCACCAAACTTTTCATTTTGATTGCGCACCCTTATATTGCCATTTAAAATATCGCCAGTACGTAAATGATATTTTCTTATAAGAGCAGGTGAAACATATACATCTTCCTCTCCCGGAAGATAATTATCACATCTTATAAAACCATATCCTTCTGACATAACCTCAAGTATCCCCTCACGCACCTCACCACTGTCAAGCTGCTCCATATCACTTACAGCAGATTGTCCACTCTGACGTTCAACTCTCTGCTGCTTTTTTTCTTCATTAATCTTTTTCTCGTCATTAATCTTTTTTTCTTCATTTTCTAAAGTCTTTGCAATCTCAAGAACCTTTTCAAGAAGCTCTTGTTTCTTATATGTAGTAACATTTTTCAACCCCATTTTACGTCCGGTATTACGCAAATCAACAAGCGACATTTTCTCATATTCTGACATATTTAACCTCTTTCTCATAGTTATAGTATTTAATAGTGGAATTATAAAGCTTTAAGAACAATCTTAAAGAATCCAGAGACACTCAAACATACGAATAAATAATGTTGTATAGTCTGATATTAACAAATAAACTCGCCTTTGTAAAGCATGAATTGACATAATGTGTGCATTCAGTGTTACTATTCACAGTTATAGAAAAGTAATAAATAAAATAATATTTACACTCCGAATAAAATTCGCTATAATAATCATATCAATCAGAATGGAGGATTTATACAATGAATTACAATACTGATGCTGCCGCACTACATAAAAAATGGAATGGCAAGATAGAAACAACACCTAAATGTCAGGTAAATTCAAGACAAGATTTAGCTATCGCATACACTCCCGGTGTTGCAGAACCATGTAAAATAATTGCTGAAAATAAAGATGAAGTTTATAACTATACAATTAAGTCAAACACTATAGCAGTAGTATCTGACGGAAGCGCCGTACTTGGTCTTGGCAATATTGGTCCTGAAGCTGCAATGCCTGTTATGGAGGGCAAAGCCGTTTTGTTCAAGGAATTTGGTAATGTAAATGCTTTTCCAATCTGCCTTGATACACAGGATACAGAGGAAATTATACAAACCGTAATAAATATTGCTCCTGCATTTGGTGGTATAAATCTTGAAGACATTTCAGCACCCCGTTGTTTTGAAATAGAAGAAAGGCTAAAAAAAGCTTTAGATATACCAGTTTTTCATGATGACCAGCATGGAACTGCAATAGTTGTGCTTGCAGGTATTATAAATAGTCTTAAAATAACAGGAAAGTCTGTGGATGAGTGTCGTGTAGTAGTAAATGGTGCAGGCTCAGCAGGTATTGCAATTACAAAACTCCTTTTAAGATATGGATTTAAAGATATAATTATGTGTGATAAATCAGGAATCCTTTCTAAAAACACAAAAGAACTTAACAGTGTACAAAAAGAAATGGTAAATGTTACAAACCTTAAAGGCATGAATGGCACTCTTGCAGATGCCCTTATTGGTGCAGATATTTTTGTAGGAGTATCCGCTCCTGGTATTGTATCAGAAGAAATGGCTGCTTCAATGAATAAAGATGCAATTATGTTTGCAATGGCAAATCCGGTTCCTGAAATTATGCCTGACATCGCCAAAAAGGCAGGTGTAAAGATAATAGGAACAGGACGCTCAGATTTTCCAAACCAGATAAATAATGTAGTAGCATTTCCTGGAATATTTAAGGGCGCTCTTGAGGGACATGCAACACAAATTACAGAGGAAATGAAGCTCGCTGCTGCTGCCGCAATAGCAAATCTTGTAGATGAAAAAGACTTAAATGCAGACAATATAATGCCTGAAGCCTTTGATCCACGTGTAGCTAATGCAGTAGCTGATGCAGTAAAATCATTAATATAGACAGTCAAGCCAAAAATATTATTTGTAAGGAAGTATGTAAATGACATCAGCATCATTAAAACTTTACAAACTGATAATCCTGTATTTTTTAAATAAAACCAACCAGCCTATGTCCAATGCAATTATATCTGACTTTATTCTTGACAATGGATATACTGACTATTTTTCTATTCAACAGACTCTAACCAGCCTGACAGCTGACAAAATGATTACAGCGGAACAGACCTACTCCGCCTGCTACTACACAATTACATCAACAGGTCAGGAAATGCTTGAATTATTTATAACAAAGCTCCCTGATGATACCAAATTTCAGATTGACAACTATATGAAAGATAATATGGAACGTATACTTGAAGAAACCACAATTCATATTGACTTTACACAGATAAACCAAAATGAATATCTTGCCAAAGGCTCTGTAATAGAGCGCGGCAGTGTAATTATGGAAATGTCTTTAAGTGTACCTACAGAAGAAAATGCTGCAAAAGCATGCAAACGTTTCAAAGAAAAAAGCGCAGAAATATATAGCTTTTTAGTTAAGACATTATTAAACTAAAGCATATACGGTTCGCAACAACTACTGTGCGAACCGTATATATTTGCGACAACGTCATATATTTTTCATGATTTTTTACAAAATTCAGCTCTTATACACAACTTTCATGAATTTCTTCTTACCTCTCTTTAATACTATCCCATCTTCTCCTATACTATCTTTTTCTATTATTGCCTTAGGATCATCTATCTTTTTGCCATCTATTGAAACACCACCCTGTTGTACATTACGTCGTGCTTCTGAATTAGATGGTGCAAGTCCTGCTTTTACAAGAAGTGTAAGTATTCCTATATGCCCCTCTTCAAAATCCTCATCTGAAAGCTCCGCCATTGGCATATCCGCTGCATTTCCGCTTGAAAAGAGTGCCCTTGCACCTTCCTTTGCCTTTATAGCTTCTTCTTCTCCGTGTACAAGCTTAGTTAATTCAAATGCAAGTATTTCCTTTGCTTCATTAAGCTTACTTCCTTCCCACTTATCCATCTCATCTACCTGCTCAAGCGGAATAAACGTAAGCATACGAATACATTTAAGTACATCTGCATCACTGACATTTCTCCAATATTGATAGAAATCAAATGGGCTTGTCTTGTTTGCATCAAGCCATACTGCACCTGACTGTGTCTTGCCCATCTTCTTTCCCTCTGAATTAAGAAGAAGATTTATTGTCATGGCATACGCATCTTTACCAAGTTTACGCCTTATAAGCTCTGTCCCGCCAAGCATATTACTCCACTGGTCATCGCCTCCAAATTGCATATTACAGCCATATTTCTGGTACAATTTATAGAAATCAAAACTCTGCATTATCATATAATTAAACTCAAGGAAAGTAAGTCCTTTTTCCATACGCTGTTTATAACATTCAGCCGCAAGCATACGATTCACTGAAAAATGTGGCCCTATATCACGAAGTACTTCCATATAATTTAAATCCATAAGCCAATCTGCATTATTTACAAGCAGAGCCTTATCATCTGAAAAATCAATAAAACGACTCATCTGCTTTTTAAAGCATGAAACATTATAATCAATAGTTTCTGTTGTCATCATTTGACGCATATCTGTTCTGCCTGATGGATCACCAATCATTGCAGTACCTCCGCCTATAAGTGCGATAGGTCTATTTCCTGCCATTTGAAGTCTCTTCATAAGGCAAAGCGCCATAAAATGACCTACATGCAAACTGTCGGCTGTAGGATCAAACCCAATATAAAAAGTTGCCTTTCCATTATTAACAAGTTCCTTAATCTCTTCCTCATCTGTCACTTGCGCAATAAGCCCGCGCGCAGTCAGTTCATCATACAAAGTCATATAAACCCCTCTCTTTCTGTGTATATCGGCAATGCGTTCTTTTCTTATCCTCATACATACGGTCATCTGCCAACTGACATATTTCCTCAATCCGGAACCTTCCCTTTGCAAATGCATCGCCTACCGCAACAGTACATGGTTCCATATCATATTTGGCATTTACATTATCAAGCTCCTTCTGCCAGCGCCTCTTTATCTTCTTTACATCTGCTGCTGTACAATTTAAAACTACCATGATAAATTCATCACCACCCATACGATAACCATGAATTGTATCACATGACATAGCCCTAATGCTCTCTGCTGCACGCTTTAAAAGTATATCCCCTGCATCATGCCCATATTTATCATTGACTACTTTAAGATTATTGACATCCATAAAAAATATGCCTACAGAAGCAAGCATATTATACTCTTCCTTACAACGTTTGAAATAACAGCGTCTATTATACAATCCCGTAAGAAGGTCATGCTCATTTTCATATATTATTTTCTCATTCATAAGCTTATTTTCCAGCAATATACGAATATTATTAATCAACATCTTATCTGTATCAGCTGCATCAATATTCATATCAGAATTATCTTTATTGATAACCATACTGTAAAACAAATTATCTATTTTCCCAGAGAATATGAAATATGTACCTCCGACACACTCTAATACATCTTCAATCTCCTGCCTTACATTTATTGGCAAATCATCTTCTCTGTCTGCAACCATACTATCAATGTTAAAAAGTTCGTCTATTCCGGTATTAAACTGTCTCTCATCGGAAAATACCTCTTCATTTTCTGAAATGAATATATTTCTTTTTACTGTGCTTTTACCCTTAGAAACATATAATATAACAGCATTACTTTTAATACTTTCCGCAATAATATTTACAAAATCTTTCAAATGGTCATGCATATGAAGTAAGATATTATTTTGGAACGAAACAACACCTTCCAAAAAATGCAGATACTTTTCTGTATCTATAACATTTTTCATATTAGAACTCTTTTCCTCCATAACCCATTTCCTCACATTCCTTAATGATACTATTTTGCTCTTAACCTGCCTCTTGCAGCTTTTGTATTTAGATTATTTTCTTATAATTTATCAGCCAAAATAATCATCTCTAACAATAACCTTTTGGATTTTTTGACTGCCATCTCCACGCATCTTCACACATCTTATCAATTCCTCTTTTTGCTTCAAAGCCAAGTTCAAGCCTTGCTTTCTCAGGATTTGCATAACATGTGTCAATATCACCTTTTCGTCTTTCTGCAATTTTATATGGTATCTTTTTACCACATGCTTTCTCAAAATTCTTAATAATCTCAAGAACGCTGTATCCTGTTCCCGTTCCAAGATTATATGTGACAAGTCCAGGATTTGTTTTAAGTTTTTCAAGAGCCTTAATATGCCCCTCTGCCAAATCTACAACATGTATATAATCACGCACTCCGGTTCCATCAGGCGTATCATAATCATCTCCATATACATTTACACACTCAAGCTCGCCTACTGCTACTTTAGCAACATATGGCAAAAGATTATTTGGTATACCATTAGGATTTTCACCAATTTCCCCGCTTTCATGCGCCCCTATCGGATTAAAATATCGAAGTAAAGCTATATTCCATGTACTGTCAGCCTTGTAAATGTCACGAAGCATATCCTCAATCATAATCTTAGTCCTGCCATAAGGATTTGACACAGTAAGCGCAGCAATAGGAAAATCCTCACTAATTGGAACTGTCGCAGGCTTTCCGTAAACTGTTGCAGATGAACTAAATACGAGAGATTTTACATTATTCCTTTCCATCGTTTTAAGCAAATTTATCGTCCCTGTAATATTATTATTAAAATATACCAAAGGTATTTCACACGATTCTGAAACTGCTTTCAACGCTGCAAAATGTATTACAGAAGTTATTTCCTCTTTCTCATATATATCATTTAAAGCCTTCCCATCAAGCAAATCTTCCTGATAAAACTTAACATTTTTCTTTGTAATCTTTTCAATTCTTTCCAGTACCTTTTTACTTGAGTTAACAAGATTGTCAATCACTATAACATTATAACCCGCTTCAAGCAGCGAAACTGTTGTGTGGCTTCCAATAAATCCACAACCCCCTGTTACCAATATATTACTCATAATAATCCTCCCATACCGCATATTGCGGCACAAATAGCATTAAAAACTAAACAATTAATATATACTGTCTTTAAAAAAACTCACTAT
>CAMWXG010000041.1 GCA_947178155.1 uncultured Lachnoclostridium sp. | reverse complement strand
AATAAGTACATCAGAATCATTAACCTGCCTGAAACATATTAGTGAATCTCCACTTACTTCTTTAATTGAAATAATACAGGTATCATCTCCATTAATTTTTCCAAAAGGATTTTTAAATGTTTGTGTTTTTATTTCTTCCTCAGTTACATGCAAAATATTCTGGTACACCTGCTTTGCAGGCATTCCATTTAATTGTCCTAATTTATAATTAGCTTTGTCCGTTCCTGATGCGATAAAACGATAATTACCCATCTGATGATAAATATTTTCTTTGTATGCATGTACTCTGCCATTATTATTTTTAACTAATGCATATGCTACTGCATCCTTGTATACCTTACCATTTGCTGATACCCTTCCTGCATCACCAGTTCCTCCAACTAACGAAATATTATTATGCATTAATACACTGTAAATTGTAGTCAATGCGCAGGCATCATTTCCAGAACAAAAATCAATACATATTGTATTCCCATTGGAACTGTTAATTGTGCGTACATCCTGTTTCAGCCGCTCAATATATTTCACCGGCATCACAGACACCTCTTCCAGCACATTTGCCGCCGCACTAACACCATCATAGAATGCAATGACACCCACACCCTTTTCCACTACCTTTGAAGCATAGCTCATTCCAATACATCCTATACTGGGAACATGGGGATAAAGTGCTTCCAATTTTTTTACATGGGCTTCAAATTGTTCATCATTAGATAAAAGCATAATCAATTGTGGGCTATTAAGCCCCCTGACGGCTTCCTGTAAATCTCCACTCTGGCTCATACCAAAAAATTGTTTCAAAATATTATCCTCTCTTCCTTATAAAAATTCATTTTACCATATTATGTAGCATTATACTTCATGTATAAAGGGTAAGTCAATAATATCATTATTGGTAAAAAGTATAAACTTGCTTTTCACAAAACATATGCATTTTATGTTACTATAAACGACATAACTGTGGATAGTAACATAATAATGATATTATTGACAGAAGTAAAAAATAAGACAGCACCTAAAATGTAAAACATATTATGGGCATTATTTCTACCCTTTAAGGTGCTGTCATTATGATTACAAATTATATGTTACACAATAATTTATTCTAACCGTTAACTTTTGCAATTGTGATTTATACCCCAATCTCCTGATGCAGCTTCTGTAAAGACTTCACTCCACTGCTGGAATCATTTTTTACCGCATGAATACCCTCGGCAGTTGCCTTTGCTGCTGCAACTGTAGTCATATATGGAATCTTCGCTTTTATAGCTGCCTTTCTCAAGTAACTGTCATCATTAATATCATCTTTATCCCTTGGTGAATTAATCATAAGCTGAATATCTCCATTGGTAATCATATCATAAATATTAGGACGGCCTTCTTGCATCTTATTAGCCCTAACTGCATCAATTCCTGCTTCCGTAAGAATATCAAACGTTCCTGCTGTTGCAACAATATTGAATCCATCCTCTGCAAATATTTTTGCTACTTCTACGATTTCTTTCTTATCCTTATTATTTACAGAAATAAGAACAGTTCCCTCAAGCGGCAGTTTTGACTGAATAGCCTCCTGTGCCTTAAAAAATGCCTCTCCATATGATCCTGACAATCCTAACACCTCTCCCGTAGAACGCATTTCCGGACCAAGCACCGGATCAACTTCTGGAAACATATTAAATGGAAAAACAGCTTCCTTAACTCCATAGTTCGGAATCTTTTGCTCCCGCAAAGCAGAAACAGGCGATGGTCGGCCTGTCAGCTCTGATGTTATTATATCAGTAGCAATTGGGACCATGCGTATATTGCATACCTTAGACACTAACGGCACAGTGCGGGATGCTCTTGGATTTGCTTCCAATACATACACCTTTCCATTCTCAATCGCATACTGCATATTCATCAAACCTCTTACATGCATTTCTTCCGCAATTTTCTTAGTATACTCTTTAATCGTCTTCACATTCTCTTCTGAAATATGCACAGACGGAATAATACAGGCAGAATCGCCTGAATGAACACCTGCAAGCTCAATATGTTCCATTACAGCAGGAACAAAAGCGTTAGTTCCATCACTAATAGCATCTGCTTCACATTCCAATGCATGATTCAGGAAACGGTCAATAAGAATCGGACGGTCTGGTGTTACTCCTACGGCAGCATTCATATACTCTGTCATAGAATCATCATCATAAACAACTTCCATTCCTCTTCCACCTAACACATATGAAGGACGCACCATAACCGGATAGCCAATAGAAGACGCAATCCTGATTGCCTCTTCTATTGTAGTTGCCATTCCTGATTCTGGCATTGGAATATCAAGTTTGTCCATCATAGCCCTGAAAAGATCTCTGTCTTCTGCCAAATCAATTACATCAGGTGCAGTACCAAGTATTTTTACTCCATTTTTCTCAAGCTCTGCTGCCAAATTTAATGGTGTCTGTCCTCCAAACTGAGCAATTACCCCAAGTGGTTTTTCCTTATTATAAATACTTAGTACATCTTCCAATGTCAACGGCTCAAAATAAAGTTTATCTGATGTGTCATAATCAGTGGAAACCGTTTCCGGATTACAATTCACAATAATGGTTTCAAAACCCAGTTCCTTAAGAGCAATCGCAGCATGGACACAGCAATAATCAAATTCAATTCCCTGACCAATTCGATTCGGACCACCACCAAGAATCATAATTTTAGGCTTGTCATCACGAACCTGATTTTTATCTGGTGCATTATAGGTAGAATAGTAATAAGCACTATCTTTCGTTCCGCTGACATGAACTCCTTCCCAAGCTTCCTCTACCCCTAATTCTATACGACGGTTACGAATCTCCTCTTCCGGAACCTCCAGAATCTGACTTAAATATTTATCTGAAAAACCATCTTTTTTGGCAGTAATTAGCTTCTCATCTGCAGGCATATTACCTTTGCATTTCAGAAGTTCTTCTTCCTCCTCTACCAATTCCTTCATCTGCTCAATAAAGTAATGTTTTACTTTGGTAATGTTAAATATTTCATCCACAGATGCACCCTTACGCAAAGCTTCATACATCAGAAAATGTCTCTCACTTGAAGGAGTTACTAACCGACGAAGAAGTTCTTCCTTTGTCAGAGAGTCAAAATCTTTGGCATGCCCCAAACCATATCTGCCAGTCTCAAGACTGCGAATCGCCTTTTGAAAAGCTTCCTTATATGTCTTGCCAATACTCATAACCTCGCCTACAGCACGCATCTGTGTACCCAGCTTATCCTCTACACCCTTAAACTTCTCAAATGCCCACCTTGCAAATTTAATTACGACATAATCCCCATCTGGCACATATTTGTCCAAAGTACCATACTTACCACAAGGTATATCTTTTAAAGTCAAACCTGTCGCCAGCATTGCTGAAACAAGTGCAATAGGAAAACCAGTTGCCTTAGATGCCAGTGCAGAAGAACGCGAGGTACGTGGATTAATTTCAATAACAATAATACGGTCTGTAACCGGATCATGTGCAAACTGCACATTAGTACCACCAATAACCTGTACTGATTCTACAATTTTGTACGCCTGCTCCTGAAGCCTCTTCTGACATTCCTCTGAAATCGTCAGCATTGGTGCAGAACAAAACGAATCCCCTGTGTGAACTCCTAGCGGATCAATATTTTCAATAAAACATACTGTAATAATATTATTGTCCGCATCCCTTACTACTTCTAATTCCAGTTCCTCCCAGCCAAGTACAGACTCCTCTACCAGCACTTGGCCAACAAGACTGGCCTGAAGTCCTCTGGCACAAACTGTTTTTAATTCTTCTCTATTATATACCAGTCCTCCTCCGGCTCCACCCATAGTATACGCCGGACGAAGCACTACCGGATATCCAAGCTGGTCTGCAATAGAAAGCGCTTCATCTACAGAATAGGCAACTTCACTTCTTGCCATATCTATACCCAGCTTATCCATAGTTTTTTTGAATTCAATTCTATCCTCTCCACGCTCAATCGCATCAACCTGAACACCAATAACCTGAACATGGTATTTTTCTAGAATTCCAGCCTTATTCAGCTCCGCACAAAGATTTAACCCTGACTGTCCTCCAAGATTTGGAAGCAGCGCATCCGGACGTTCTTTTTCAATAATCTGTTCCAGCCTGTCTGCATTTAATGGTTCAATATAAGTTACATCCGCAGTCTCCGGATCTGTCATAATCGTTGCCGGATTTGAATTGACCAGCACAATTTCATATCCCAGCTTTCTAAGCGCCTTACATGCCTGTGTACCGGAATAATCAAACTCACATGCCTGACCAATGATAATCGGTCCGGAACCAATTATCAATACCTTATGGATATCTGTTCTTTTTGGCATAAAATCCTCCATTCTTGCGTAAATCTTCTAAATATAAATTCAATAACACTGCCCACATAATTGTTTTGTGGCATATACCAGCTCTACTGGCAAAATCAAATCTACCCTCCTGATATCAAAACATTCTGTTTTACATTATATATTGAATAAAAGAAATGTACAAGAAATTTTTTAAATTACATTTTTTAAATTTTATAGTTTCTTACACATTTCTAAAAGCATTTCCCTTAAGTGCTCATACCTCAGTCTTTTTTCCTCTTTTGCAAAATGCACATCACGAAACTGCTCAGGATTCCCTTCATAAGATAAAACTTCATCACCGAACTGCTCACTTGTCAGATCAAATACACAATCACCTACAACATTGTAACAATGAAAATTTCCGCCTTCCCTTAAAACTCCATAAACCTTGCCTCCAAAAATATCCTGTGCTAAAAATGCCGTTATTGAACACTGTCCAAGCGTCTTATTATCCTTACTCCAATTATTACGCATCCTTGGTGCACATGTATCCGCACACCATATTTCTGACAAAACATCATAAAGTTTGCGAGGATTTTCAATACCATGATAAAGTTCACTCTTTGCTTTAACATCTGCGTTCTCCCAGCCATAAAAATTATATCCCATAAAATTTTATCTGCCTTTCTTTTATATATTTACGTCCTTGACTTTATTATATTCGACATCATATAATAAGTAAAGTAATGAGTTTGAAAACAAATAATTTTTGTCAAACTGAAACACCGGATTTAATTGGAGGGACTTATATGACAGAAAAAAAAGTATATGAAATTATGCATATGGATAGAAGAGTTGCAAGAATTAACGATTCAGGACATTGCAAAATATATTACAAATCATTTATGCCATATAACCTATATTTAGAAGAAGCAGATGATATCGACACTTTAGTTAATAATATTATAAATTTTAATTATTGGTGTGCAACAAGAGTCCTTACTTTAGATAGAAAATATGCAAAAGAAATATTAAACAGCATAGGAATGTTACAAGCTGTCACAGATAAAGAAAGAGCAAAAATCGCATTATCATACAGATGCGCTTCACTAACAGATGTTTTTTGGGTAAAATTAAGAAATGAAAAGATTTCATTCAGTGAAATCAATTTATATGAAAACCATCTGGATAAAACCTTTATTGATATTGCATTAAAAGGAAAACAATACACAGTACAAAATAAATATCTTGCAAGAGATTTATCAACAAATGGCTGTTTTCCTAAAGCATGGCAAAGAACTAAAGAAGGATTTAGATTATTAAAAAATGGCGGACAGGATGTGGTGGAAAAAGAATTGCTTTCCAGCCAAATATGCAGATGCTTTAATGTTGCACAAGTACTTTATGAAGGAGATTATTTTGATGGAGAAAAAGTCAGTGTAAGCAATAATATAACCTCAAAAGAATATTCAATTGTTTCAATGGAAGCTTTTGAAATCTACTCAGCAAACCATGATAAAAACATAAAAAAATATATTCTTTCATTAGACAAACACAATTATTATATGATGAATATTATTGACTACCTTATTGGAAATACAGACAGACACTGGGGAAATTGGGGTGTATTAGTCAACAATTCCAATAATAAACCCATAAGGTTATATAATCTTATGGACTTCAATCAAACCTTTAACTCTTATGATGATATAGAAGGCTCTAACTGCCAGACAATGTTTGGAGAACTTATCAGCCAGAAGCAGGCGGCTATTAAATCGGTTAAAAAAATTGGGTTAAATCAAATTAAAAAAGTAAATAAAAACATTTTCTGTGAACTACCTCAATTTTATGAAATGTTTTGTAAAAGATTAGCCCTATTAATAAATGTGTAAGAAACTCTACTGTTTAACTTCACCAATCAAAACTTTTTTACCTTTAAATGCCAGTCCGTATTTTCGTATGCGTTCTTTTTCTATGCCTTGATTTAAAAGTGTCTGCTCATATTTTTTCTCGTCGATTCGGCTAAGAGCCGCTTGAACTGTCTTTTCTAAAGAATTTTCTTTTCCTGGATTAAAAACCTTAAACTCTAAAATAATCCCGTCATCATAATTATTTAATGGTCTTAACATTACATCATATCTGCCTAAACCACTTTTTTACCATCCTTCTGAACATTTTCTCTGTTTCATAATTAGTTATAATCAATTCATAATAATCATCGTTAACGCTTAAAACTTTCAAATATCCACTTGTAAGCAAAAGACTCCATATTGCATTTTCATCTTCTCCCAAAAAATTAAATACAATTTCCTCATCAATTTCACATACAACTGAATTATGCTTCAAAAGCTCTTCCATCTTCACTTTAGTATTTTTATTTGCTTCACGAATAAGATTACTTACCAGTGCATTAGAACTTGTATTTGCCCAATATGTTTTAAGCTTTCCTTCATCTAAAAAGTTTATAATTGACCATGGATTGTATATATCTTTCAAATTTCCTATTGTAAAACCATCATACCACTTTTTCACCTCATCTCTATTTGGCATGTCAAACTCATCCATTGAAGCAAACACTTCTTCCTCCGTAAATCCGAAACATGATGCATATTTATTTGATGTAATTGCAGCAACTTTCAAATTATTTAAATCAGAAAATAATGACTCCTTGCTAACCCTTGTAATTCCTGTCATAATTGCACGTTCAAGATATGGATTAGTCTTAAATGCCGAATTAAATAAAACTCTTATAAATTGCACAATTTCATCCCAATATCCCCCTGTATATGCTTCCTGCAATGGTGTATCATATTCATCAAGCAGTATAATGACTTTTTTTCCATAATAACGGTACAGATATTTTGATAACTGATTTAATGCCATAGCTGCATCAACATCACTCATACCCTGTTTTACTCTATCAAAATATCCTTCCTCATTTACTTCCAATATTCCTGCTTTTCTTACAAATATATATTCCGTATACAAATCTTCAAGAATTTGAGAAATATGGGCTTTTGCTCCCATATAATTACTTTCTTTTACATTAGCAAATGATAGAGAAATCACAGGATATTTACCCTGCAGCTTTTTGTACTTCTCTTCTTTCCAAATATCAAGGCCATAAAAAATTTCACATTGTCCTTTAAATTTCACATTAAAAAACCTGTCAAGCATGTTTATGTTAAGTGTCTTTCCAAATCTCCTTGGTCTGGTAATAAGCGTGACTTTATCATCACTTTCCCACCATTCTTTTATAAACAGCGTTTTGTCCACATAAAAATTATTCTTTGAAATTATTTCCTCAAAGTCCTGTACCCCAATTGCAACTGTTCTCGCCATACCTCTCCTATTTTAATAATCTTTATTTTCTTATTCTTCCATACCCTGCATTATCTGCGCTGATTACGCAAGGAGTTCTTTTCATTCTGATAAGAAATTGGCTGTTCCAAGCACCTGCTCAACCCTCTGCTAAATATGCATATTATAATAAAAAATGCATCTGTTACATTGTATTAAGCGCCATTTCCCGAAAAATGTAGTTTCATTATAACAAAGTATCATATTAAAAGTCAATTAATACCATAAAACTATATACTTCCAAGGTTTTAGATAGTTAGGAACTGTTCACTTCATTATCAGTAACAAGTAATGCTTTCAGCACTGAATGCACACATTTTTCCAAAATAAAATTTTGTTCTAAAATCATGCAAAATAACGCTGCAAAACTCGTACTTTTGGCCAAAATCCTCTAATTTGGCGTGGGTGTGAAAAGTAACTTTAGATAAACTTTTTATAGATACTTCAAAATAAGGCATAGTACAATATATTCTTTTTCCAGTGATTGATTTCAGACATGCACCTAAAATTCAATATATGGATAATCACCTTTAACAACAAAGTCAGAAGCATGCATTTTCACATAATCATTCATAAGCTGCTCAATATCTTCTTCCACATTATAATAAAACATATCAATTTGATTGAAATCATCAAACTCTTCATGCTCATACAATTTTTCAAGAGCAATATTTCTATCATCACGCTCAAAAGGTATACTGCCACCAAACATATCAACAGCTTTCTGAAAATTCTCTGCAGACTTGTTTGCACCTATCATTCTCATACATTCTATAGCATCTTTCCAAACAATCCCCGTTGAATTTGAAAAAAACTGGTCATGTCCACCATTACAAACCTCTGAATCATACCAAAATAACCCCAACATCTTTCGTTGTGCATCTGAAAATGGCTTTAAATTCTGATTATATACATCAAAACCATCATAAATACTTACAATATACCAAAGCGGACGTATAAGCTCCCATGCGCCATATTTTCCTTCTGAAATATCCTTCTCATTAAAATCAAAATGTTTATTAATCATTTTTGCACCCATAATATACCCCCTCAGACAAATTCTATTTTATAATTTTTTCTATTGGATATCATTATACAGTGTTTTAGTTAAAAATACAATTATAAACCAAAAACAAATATTACTATGATAAATATGAAGAAAGTGTTTCATCATAAAATCGCTATACATGAAATAATTCCATACATTTTCTGATTAACCTATACTTAAATGTTGGAGTAGGTGCAGTTATTATGCAATAACCTCCATCTTTAAGATATTTAAAATGTTTACTTATTATCTTTAATCTTTCAGAATCAGTAAAATGTTCTGCCAATCCAACACTAAATACCAAATCATACTTCCTTCTGTAGCACAACCCCAAAAGCAAGTCACATAAAATGTCTTAAATACAAATCATATAGCAAAATACATTAGTAAAAATATAAATATGTACATTACTATTTCTTTTCAAAAACTAATCTCCCCATACATTTCAACATATTTTGGTATACACCATTCAGCCAATTTCTTAGCTTGTTTGAAAAAAAACAGCATCCAGTCACGACTACTTTCATTAATGCTCTCCTTATACAAAGCCCAGCCTACATAATACCAGTTATGAATTGCAGAATAAGCTATCCAATGAAGATACTCTTTTTCCGTCGCAGGTCTTCCAAAGTATGCTTCAAGAATATCAAAAATTTTAGGTTCTTCTATATCATATTCAATGCCAGCAATTACACGTCCAAAATCGTATGCTGGATCATTATATCCAGCAAACTCCCAATCAATAATATCCAGTGTTGTATCTGTAACTAATATATTGTCGATATTTATATCATTATGACACATAGTATGTTTAACTCCATCCATATCAGCATATTTTTTCAGTTTACGCATGACAGTCCATTCTTTTTCAAAAACCTTAAACAAATCTCCCTTCATTTTAGAAGCTTCCCTAAACAAACGCTCACACTGATATATTGGATCATATTCATACTCTTTCCATTCTTGTATACTATACCCCTCCTCATGAAAAGCTCTGATTTTTTTTGCAATACGCTTCATAAGCTCAACATCTTGATAGTAAACACCATGAATATCATGACAATTTTCTCTAAACTTAGAAATCTTTATACCAGAAATATCTATATAAATATAAGTATCATCTGCATGAGATTTAGCACCAAGCTTCTGTGCAAGACACTCATTCTTGCGATAAATAAAAAAACTACTGCTATCTCCAGGATAACGAAAAATATATTTTTCATTTCTTACTACAAAAGTAAAAAGTATATTTGTAAGTCCCTTTTGAAGAATTACAATATCACGTATTTCATGTTCCGTACAATTCAGCACAGAACAAATTGTTTCATTAATACATCCACTTACATTTCCAAGAAATAGACCGTCAATATTCTGAAGCTCCTGAATAGAATCAAACTCATATAAAAAATCATCAACATACTCCCTTACATACATGTCAATATTGTCCACATGACGACTAACAAACTCCTCCCAGAAAAGAGAAGAAACACGAAAATCGTCAATCTCTTCCTCCATATAATTCACCAGTCTTTGGCTCAGCTTCTTATCAATATAAGCATGTCCATAAATACACTCGCCATTCTTAGCCCCACTATACACTTCAAGAATACGTCCTGAACAATTCTTTCTTACCAACAACTCATTATGTGCATTTTCCTTATATACTGTTGCATGATATGCATTATACTCATATTTAGAAAAAGGATTTTCCTCGAAATAATTATCACAATTACAGATATATGTGTTTCTAAGATAATCCTTAGCAACATAAAGAGAATAAACATTATTTTTCTTAAGGTCTGGATTTATCTCTAAATTAACACCCCATTTGTCCTGCAAAAAGAAATAAAGTTCCTGCTTATATCCAATAACAATAGTAATGTTTTGTATCCCTGCTTCCCGAAGCTGACGAATCTGCCTTTCAATAAGAGTTTCTCCATTTTTCATAAACAACCCCTTTGGCATAGAATAGACAGACTTTGCAGAAATATCACTACTACCAGCTGCAAGAATAACAGCATTTTCTACTTTAAGTGGTTCAAGCTCACGCTTTGCAGACGTTGTAACTTCTCCCTCTCTTAGATAGCCTTTATGTTCAAGGCCCTGGAGCAATTCTTCTACTTCTTTCCTTGACTTAAAAACATAATAGTGCTTATTCTCATAAATATGTGCAGCTAAATCTGAAACACGTTCTTCTCCTCCCTTCAATATGGTATTAATAATTTCAAATTCCTTATATGTAATCATAATATATCCTTCCCAAACTGTCTTTTCTCATCTCGATACTTCTTAAGCAACAATTGTCCCTCAAACACATCAATATCTTTCTTATGAGTAATTTTACATTGTACAGAAGTCGATTGCGAAAACCACAATCTCTTGCCTAATGCCAAATATAAAGATGTTGTATGTAATTCAATATCATTTATTATTTCTTTATTAACAGCTTCTTCATATGCACTGCACACTTCTCCATACCTGAACGTCCATGGGTTTGCAAAACCTTTTAAAGTTTCTCGTATCATATTTTGAGTTGTTGAATATTCATCATCCTTTACACATGTACAAAGATCTATATCAACAGATGCAATTGCATTACCATAAATTTTACAAACACGTATTGAATCATTTATATCCTCTTGTGGAGTCATTGGTGATACTCCAAAAGAAATAACTACAATATCATCTCGCTTAATTCTCCCTTTCAAATTAAATATGCCCCTCATTGTAGATTCCTGAAATGTACTCCCACCTGTGCAAATCCATTTCTTTTTTGAAATATTATACATAATACATATGTTTTCTACTTCATCCAACCAATCTTTATGACATACAATCTCAATTGCATCTATATTCTTATTATTTTGAAAAATTCCCGGAGTATCAGCAAGAATTGGGTTCCTCTGAACTTTTATAAGTTGTTTTGGTATTCCCGCTCCTACTCTGGCTCCCGTTCCCCCCAGCCAAAATTATTCCTACATTCATATAAATTACTCCTAATATGATATTTTCTTAACAACCTTTTTGTTTATCCACATATTTACTATCCTTCTTAAGCACTTTAATTAATTCGTTCAGTTCGCTTTTTTCATTATTTCCATATGCTTTTAAAAGCAGCTTTTTTCGTTTTTTCTTTATTAAAGAAATCTTGTCCATATCCATATATACTGCATCTTCTAATTCCGATGGTTTGCTTACACATACCGCAAACCCATTTATTATCGTTTTAAACTTATTTTTCTCTTTTAAAGGAGAATACAATAGTATTAAATGTACATCCTCATTAATAAAAGGCACTTCTGTAGCAGCTCCTGACACAGCATCACATATAGCAACTTTTCCTAATAATGATGCTTTTTCAAATTCAAAATTTTCTGCTAAAACTATATCTGATATTCTTTTCAATGTTTCCATATTTTCTTTTTCAGACTCTAACCTATAAGTACAATGATGCGCTTTTGAAATTACGAAATATTTTTCTTTTAATTTGTTAATTTCATCTGCATACCATTGTATTGATGATGCACTATTCCATGTTGGAAAATACATCAGTATTGGTTTATTTTCCACGTTCAAAAAATTAGTATCTATGTTTTTATTATCTAAATATCTAACTTCACATATTTTCATGTGTTTTGGATATCCTACTTTTATCAGCTTTGTATGTTTTACTTTTCTTTCAAATAATTCCATACTAAGTTCTCCATGCACAAGCTTATAATCAAATCCAGATATAGATTTATCAGACTCACAAAATGAATAAGTAGTAAGACTAAAACCATATGATAGATGAATCTTTTTATTCTTATATTTTTTTAGAATGCCAACTTCCTGTGTTGTAAAAGCATATTCACATCCCGTATTACAATGTTTACTATATCTGACTCCATTTATATCTAATATTTTCAATGCATTGTCATAGTCAAACCATACACCTGATGTATTAATTTCTATTGGCTCTACCACAAATTTCGCATATATACTGTTTTTCTCAAAAATATGGTATAACGGTAAAAAATGGTATATTTCAAAAGCATCTATAATATAAAATTCAACTGTTGGTAAACTTTTAAGTATATATTTTTCTTTATACCTTTCATGTGGATATATACCAAATTCTTTTGGAAATTCCATATAATCAGAATATTGATATAATAAAATATTTTTAGGATTATTTGGCATTAAAAACTCTTCTTTTTCATATTTTGTCTTTTTTAATGGAAACAAATCTGATGCATTAATCCAATCCCTCCCCTTTTTGTATAACAAATATCCTATAACATTATCTATTCCAGGCTGAATCTTTTCGGTCGGTACTTTACTAATATTTTCATTTTTCTTAATCTCTTCTCTTAAAAAATCAACAATACATGATACCTTATTAATCTTCTGCTTCTCCCTCTCCAAATAATCCAAATATTTATTGTGTTCCTCAACCAAATAATTATCTTTATAATAATCAAATGCCCAAAAATCAATTGTCAAACGATCTATGCAGGAAGTTCCCTTCATTATCTGAATTTGGTCTACCCAGATATCTAATATATATTCATTTGGATTATTTTTAACCAGTTTATCCATACGCTCCATATGCTTATCTGTTGTATAATCATTCCAATTTCCATTATATATTTCAACAATACAATTCTTTTTACAGAAGGATATAAGCTTTTCATAATCATTTCTTATCAAGCCAAAATCCAAATCATCATCCCATGGTATAAAACCATTATGCCTTACTGCACCAATCAAATTTCCACAGATAAGAAACGGCTTAATATCTATTTCTTCAATATATTCAAAAAAATCTAATGCAAATTCAACTAAATCCAATTGCTTTTTTCTTAAATACCCTGTTGCTGGTTTCAGAGTTGTAATATCTGTATGTTGTATTAAATAGTCTAATTGACTTTTACTACGATAAAAATCTCTTTGCATCTTTATGTTCTCTATTGGTGAAAAATATTTTTTAAGTAATTCATACATAGAAATTTCACCTTTATACTCTTTTATCTCATTATATATTGACTTAAGCTTATTTATTTTTTTCAATTTTAATATTCCTCCCATACAGTTATCTCACATACTTTACAGTTTATTTAAAATTACAAAACAACATTCTCTTTATACATAATCAAGCTTATCTTATTTAACCAAAAAAATATTAAAATTGACTATATTTATATTTTCTAATATATATCTACTTATCATGTCCCCCCCCGATACAACAACTCCCGAATTTCTCTAACAATTCTTTGCTTCTGTACTGTTAAACATTCTTCTGAAATAGTCATTATTTCATTTTTATCAATCTTCAAACCTTCAACTGAATCAAATACTGCTGACCTTTTATCAAAATAAAAATATTTTACTGGTGTACCATACATAAGAGAGGGTATACTTGCATGTATCAAATCTGTGTAAACCATGTCTGCATTTGCATAAATTGTAAGATAATCATACGGAGAATCTGATATGAATATCCCCTCTTTTACATTTTTACCATCAAAAGCATATTGCATATGCCAAGGTCTTATTAACACTTTATCAGTCTTTTCAATATACGGCTCATTTGTGTAATTAAAAGTATGAACCTCATATCCCCCGCCAAATCCTCTTGGATCATATGAATCAACCACCCAAAATGCACTATCTATTGATGCAATACATGGTGCTGTGTCCCTATAATTATAATATGTTTTTTTATCCCTTGTAGTAACCATTACAGGTTTTACATCATCAAGAAATCTTTTAAAACAATCTATTTCGTGCAAATCATAATTTATTCCGCCAAGCCCCAATATTATTAACTTTGCGCCCGCTTTTATAATATCCTTAATCACATTAACACTTTTTCCAAAAGTAAACTCCTGTGTTGCAAACATACCAGATATAATTAAATAGTCAGCATTTAAATATTTATCTACTCTGGCCACATTTACTTTTTCATAAGGATTTGTTACTGTAATGCCAACTCTCCTTTTTATCCTGTTTTTAATACTTCTATTATCAACATTTTCCACATAATATGATGACATTGATGTTACAGTAGCAAATTCAATATCCATAGGCCATATTTGTTCAATCTGCCTTCTTGCTCCAATATCAATAAAAGCCTCTCCAACATTTGTAAACCAACAATTATCCCAATATAAAACTTTTGGCATTTTAACTCCTTTCCATTAAGATATAGTTCTCCTTATTTCTCCTACTAAATAATCTATAAATACTTTAAATGCATTATCATCATGCTCACCAAGATAATACCCCATATTCTCATTTCGATATTGTCTATACACATCCTCATTTTCTATTTTAGATGTCAATGACAAATCAGAAGGTTTCATAATAACATTAAACATTTTAAACATATCATCATAGTATTCACTGCCTTCAGTCCTAACAGCAACCAAAATAGCCGCAGCTTTTTGATTCAAATATGAAGCTTCCAAACCAGCTCCGGACTTCGCATCACTTATTAGCAAATCACCTAGTACTGCGGATTTTTCAAAACTATAATTTCCACCTAATATAAAATTTGAGATATTTTCTACCTTACTTTTTTTATTCTTATATTCCTCTAATCTATCTAAACAATGATGCAATTTAGTTACTATATAATAATCTTTAAAAGTTTTTTTAATATTATCGCCATATTCAAGACAACTGCAACCATTATCATATGTAGGGAAATATACAAGTATTTTTTTGTCTGTTTTTATTCCAAGTTCATTTTTTACATCTTCCTGCGTTATGGGTTTCTTCCAAAAATCAATATGTTTTGGAAAGCCTACTTCAAAAAAAATCTGATTGGATGCAAATGCTTTCTGTTTATCCGCCTGAAACTTTCCATTTACAAGAACAATATCAAACCCTCTAACAGTTCTTTCTGTAAGACAAAAATTATCCCTGACAAATCCACATGAATAATGCAAATTAATTTTTTTTGCATTTTTATATTTTTCAACAAGATAGGCATCTTGTGTAGTAAACACATAATCTGCATCTTTATTTGCTCGTTCGCTATATTCTGCACCAAATTCATTTAATATCTTTTTTGCTTCTTCATAATCAAAATATTTTCCTGATACATGTGCATAATATGGTTCTGCCACAAAAATAGCATTAACACCTTCTTTACGCAGCATTGTATAAAAAGGCATAAAATGATATATTTCAAATGAATCAATTAAATAAAATTCAATCAAGCTATTTTTGTCAGGTTTTTCATTACTAAAAAAATTTCTTATATTGTAAACTGCCTTTCTACTATAATATACTATTTTTCCAATCATAGCTCCCCCTTATCAAAACTTGAAATATAATCTATAAATAATCACTAAAAAGCCATGCCCTAAAAAGTCCATCGTTTTTTCCTTCATATGGTACAGATTTTACTATCTCAAGCCTTCTTCCTACCTCATCTGCCACTTCTTTCATTTTTATGTCATCAATCCATTGTTCCCACTCGCCAATCTTTAATTTGCCAAGCTTTTCTATAGGTTTGTCTATAATAATAAGTTTGCCCGATGGTTTTGTTATGCGAAGCAACTCTTTTAATGCAGTACTAATTGATACAGCATGTTCTAATGCTTCACACACATATACAATATCAAATTTCTTATCTTCATAAGGAATACATGTTAATGTGCCTGTTCGCTTATCTTTAATTCCTTTTATGTCTGCCATTACATTTTCAGAAATATCTGTGGCATAATACTCATTTTGAGGACAATCCTGTAACAGATTTTTAAGATATCTTCCTTTTCCGCATCCTATATCACATACCTTCATTACACTCCCCGCATTTTCTGCAAAGGCAAACTGTCTTATAAACTGATACCTGCCATCTTCTTTGTCAATATTATCAATAAATATTGGTGCCTGTTTATCAGAATCAAGCTTAAGCCTCAAAGAAAGTGCATCTAAAAAATATTTGTTGCACCAACTAATCTCTGCATCTGGAAAATAATATGGTCTATATTTCCTATATGGTATATAACCATTTAAAAAATTGGCAGGATAGCTTCCATACCAACCACCTGATTTGTTTTGAAGTTTACATGCATAGTCAAATATTTTGTTTCCCTTATCCAACTCCCCTAATTTATACCATACCAATGCAAGTTGAAACATTCCCGTAGAACAAACCCATGTAACATCCTTAAGTCCCAGAATTGCACCATTATATTTCTGATACTTCTCTATATTGTTCATCGCCTGATATATCAATTCGCCTTCCCCTAAGTCAAACATTCCTTCCATTACATAAGCATAAAAATGGGACAACAGACTGAAATTTAGTATTTTCTCTTTATAATTTTTCTTATAGTAATCTTTAATTTTAAATGCTTTTTCCCTATATACCTCTTTTTTAAATATATTAGCTGCATCTATAAGCGGAGTAAGACAATATGTATGAATAAGTTCCGAACAAAAAGTTTCATCATTACCCCATGCATCTTTGACGGGGGTTACTAAACGACAATCTTTATCAACACATGATAATATCCAATCACACCCCCTGATAATATGTTCATCAACTTCTGGTAAAATATCTCTTATTGCAATAAGCCCCTTTAATATCTGAGCCGAATCAAAAATATATGGACTTTTATCTAAAGAGTCATACCATGAACCATCTTTTTTCTGAATACCACACAAATATTTTGCATATGACAATGCAAGCTCTTTTTCTCCCCATTTCAAAAGAGTAGGAATATAATATCCCGTAACTTCTGGATATATCATTTGCTCTTTTGATGTAACTGCAATTCCATTTCCATTAATTGTATTTTCTTTTATCCAACTCATTGCCCGATTAAATAAGTACACCTTATTTTTCATAGTTCTCCCCTAACCAAATATTTCCTTTATGTGTTGAAGTATTTTTACTATAACCTTCTTTGCTATTTTTAATATCTTAAACAATTCTTCATGATACATAATGTTTATAATCACAACTGCTGTTAGTTCCGGTATATACAAAAACACCCCTTCTTGTTTTACCAAAATCATAAAAAATGCCTGAAAATATAGCAACATATATGCAATAATACTTCTTCTAAACCTGCGTTTGAAAACAATATATTTCTTTACCCACATTTCCCTTAACAACATTGTCACAGCATATGCCAAAGAAGTGGAAAACGCAGCTCCTATAGCCCCAAATAAATATACAAAAATACAATTTGCTACAATATTCACAATAGCTCCAATAATTGTTGTCTTTGTTATTAACTTTGATTCTTTAACCACAGAATATATGCTTCCATAAAATCCTGACACAGCACTAAAAACAGTTGCAATCAGTAAAAACGGAACATATCTCCAAGCTACATAAAAATCTTTATTATATAAAATTCCTGATATAAACCTATTAAATAAAATTAACAGTGAACACAATATTATCATTCCATAACTATACATGTTGTAAATTCTATCAAAAAATCCTTTAGTATCATTTTCGTCATATTCTTTTGCTACTGACAATGCCCACGACTGCCCAAAAGAACTTTGAAAAATAGCCAATACATGAGGGATTTTACTTGCCATAGAATATATTCCATTTTCTACCACACCACACATACCAGTTATAATATAACGGTCCAATGTACTATTTATCCACCATGCTAAATAATTAAAAATCTGCGGTATACTATATTCTCTCATTCTCATGTCCAATGAGGATGAAATCTTTAATGTAATATAGCTGAACATGTTTACACTTATAGCAACATATAAAAATTGTACTAACTGCGCTAATATTACTGCCAAAAATAAACTTTCAATACCCCATTTTAAAACTATCAAAAACAAAATATTTAAAAGTATAACTGCTAAATTAGATAAAAAGCATCCTATCGAAAAAACAGCCATACGTTCTAACCCTCGCGCCAAATTATTAATAAGATTTACTAATCCTGTCATTAAAAACATAATAAGAAAAAAATACCAATACTGAATAATTACATCAAAAAATCCAAAAATTGCATTTATTACAGTAATTAAAACTGCCAGAATCATTCCGATACACGTCCACTTAATTCCAACAGAATAGACCTCTTTTGCATTCTCAGATTTATCTAAAACAAAAAATATAACAGCATCAGCAATGCTTATTGTCAACACAGGCAGCAATAAATTAATAGTCGTACCTACAAGATCATATGAACCATAATCTGCAGTACTAAGTACATTAGTATATAATGGAACTAAAAAGAAACTTATAATCTTTGTACTTAGATTTCCTAATAATATAAAATTTATGTTTTTTAACAAATACTTATATCTATCATTCATTTTTCGTCCAATTTAAGTTCAGCATGTCTATTATGAACTA
>CAMWXG010000040.1 GCA_947178155.1 uncultured Lachnoclostridium sp. | reverse complement strand
GTCCTGTGGTATGGTATGAAAAATGGATTTGCTGGAAATGAGTTTTTCTGCTGCAGTTATTATTTTGGCAATTATTGTATGTCGCGCCCTGCTTATAAATAAATTGCCAAAGAAGGTCTTTTTAGCTTTGTGGACTGTTGCAATGCTACGTTTGCTTGTGCCATATTCAATTCCTTCTATATTGAGCATTTATTCTTTAGCGGGGCAGAACCAGTTTATAATGGGGAAGGCAGAAAGTATAATAAGCTATGGGAATCAAAAACAGGAACAAAAGGAAAATATAAAAAATTCTGTCACAAAAGAAGAGGATAAAAAAACAGCAGGAAATAGAAATACTATAGGAAACAGCAGTTTTTCTATGTGGAAACAAGTATGGTCTGCAGGTTTTATAATTTGTGCAGCAGTTTTTATAGTGGCATATATTTTATGTTATAAAAGATTTTGTACTTCTGTTCCAGTAAATAATGAATTTACAAAAGAATGGCTAAAATCCCATAAGACTATAAGGCATATTTCTATAAGACAGTCTGGTTTTATTAAATCACCATTATCATATGGAAATTTTAATCCTGTAATTTTATTGCCGGAAACAACAGACTGGAAAGATTTAAAAAAGTTATCATATATTTTAGAGCATGAATTTGTCCATATAAAAAGGCTTGATGCGGTTACCAAATTATTTTTAATTATTGCTGTATGTATACATTGGTTCAATCCTCTGGTGTGGGTAATGTATATACTTTTAAACAGAGATATTGAGCTGGCGTGTGATGAAACTGTTGTAAGACATTTTGGAGAAAATTCTAAAGCTGATTATGCACTTGTGCTTATTGGGATGGAAGAAGAAAAAAGCGGCATTGTCCCATTAGGAAGTAATTTTAGCAGAAATGCAGCAGAAGAAAGAATTATGGCAATTATGCATATTAAAAAAAATTCAATATTTGTATATATTGGAGCATTTTTATTATTTGTCATAGTGGTGTCTGTTTTTGCTACTTCTGCAGATGGCAGGCAGAAGGATAAAACTATGAGTACTTCTAACGGTGTTGTAAAAGAAGCAGGAGAAAGTATAAGCACGGACAACATGGAAGAAGATGGACAAAAAGCAAAAGTAGACGATTTTTCGGGAAAGTTTGATAATGTTTTAAGTGAAATAGCTGCTGAAATAGCAGAGAAAGGAGATTATCAGGCACTTAGCAGGCTTGCTTCCTTTGTAAAAAAAGAGGATTTAGATAAAATTGCGAAGCGGATAGCAGAAAAAGGAGATTATGGAGCAGTTATAGACTTAGCTTCTTTTCTAAGCAAAGATGTTATAAATGAAATTGCAGAGATTATGGAAGAGGAAGAGGCTTATGAGGATCTGATAGCAATAGCTCCATTTATATCAGAAGCAAATGTATCATTTAGTAATTATTAAATTAATGAAAAGGGGGATTTTTATGATTAAAACTAAATTGTTTAAAGCATTTTGTGTTGTGCTTGCGGCGGGTACTCTTTGCATCATACCAGCAAATATAATGGAAGCATCAAAAACGCCGGATGTTGTCAAAAACACAGATGCAGGACAGAGAATTAAGAAAGAAGTTACTGCAGAAAATAAGATATCTGAAGAAAATAAGGTATCTGAAGAAAGGCAAGAAAATGGTGTGATTATAAAAACAAGTTTATCAGAAGAAGACCAGAAAAAACTTTTTAAAGAATATCAGAAATATGGTATTGAGGAAAAAGGTGGTATCTTGTATTATAAAAATAAGCTGGTACGCTGTTTTGCTGATATTTATGGAGTGGAAAGCCATAATGAAAAAGGCGGAATAACAATTAATGGTAAGAGCATATATTCATATTTTAATGAAAAGGGCGAAATTGATTGTGGTATAGAGCGTGAAAATATAATGGATACTGAACAATGGTCATTTGAGAAAATTATTAATACATTTGAATCATTGCAGGATATAATATTTGCTATGCAGGAGGAAGTTGTAAATAAACTTCTTGAGGATAGTGTTAAAAAGAAAGATTATACAGATTTGGAATCTCTTGTTATTTTTGCAGGACAAGAAAATGTAGATAAAGCTGCAAAACAGATAGTAGCGAATGGTGACTATGAGATGATTGAAACTTTCGCATGGAGTATAGGTACAAATGCACTTAGCGAAATTGGAGAACAGCTTGTAGAAAAAAGTCAGTATGCTGTGTTGCGGAATATAGTTTGTTTTATAGATAGTAAAGACCTGGATAAAATAGCAAAGCTTCTTTATGACAAAGGTGAATATATTGTATTTTCTGACATATCGTGGGCTTTTGATAAAAGTACAATAGATGTATATGCAAAGCAGTTTGCTGAAAAAGGAGAAGGTGATGCACTTTGTAATATAGCATATGCTGCAAGTGATGATGCAATGAGTGAAATCGCAGAAATGCTTGTAAAAAATCAGCGATATGATTTATTACAAAATATACTTTGTTTTGTGCCTAAGGAAGATATAGATAAAATTGCAAAGCAACTTTATAAAGAGGGAAGTTACATTGTGCTTGGTGATATCGCATGGGCGGCAGATCGTGAGACATTAGAAGAACTTGCAAAAGCAATGGCAGATAAAAGTGAATATGATGCTCTTATGGCAATAGTGCCATACTTAGCTTATGACGACACTTTCTTATGGCAATAGTGCCATACTTAGCTTATGACGACACTTCATATGCTTATAGTATTAATTAGAATTTTGCTGGAATTTATATTGCAGTATAAATTCCAGCATAGCTGGTGTCCAGCTTAAAATATGTTTTGTGTATGTATGCCCTTATATACATATTTCTATATGCTGTTTTGTTAACTGCAACAGCACCTCCTTCTTTTTGAGATATTTTCACAGGGCATATCTTTCACACAAACCACAGTCAGTATATTTCTGACTGTGGTTTTTAGCATATAATCTATTATACCAATTTTTGACCACAATTTGCACAGAAATTTGCACCATTTGTCTTTTGACCACAATTTGGACAAAAGTTAGGTACATTTTCAGATGTACCTGTTGGCATATAAGAACCTGAAGAAGGTGTGTTTTGATTCATCTGATTCACCATTTGATTTGCCATTTGCATTCCCATCATCATACCTGCCATATCACTTGCAGTGCTTCCACCTTTAAGTTTTCCTGATGCCATCGCGTCTGTCATGGAAAGCTGCTGATATCTGCCAGTATCACCTACCATGCTTTGAGCCGCATTTTTGGTAATCATTTTCTGTATCTCTTCAGGATAATTAAAGCTCATTATCTGGAAGCCTGTTATTGTTATACCATCAGAAATTAACTGCATATCAAGGTCAGTTTTTATTCCGCTAGCTATATCAAATGCATTAGCTTGTAAGTTAAACATATCCTTGCCTTCTTTTGTAATCCATTTCATAAGAAGCTGGTCTAGTATTGATGTTATGCGAAGTTTTACATCTTCAACAGTATATTGTTGTTTAACACCAGCAATTTTATCTATAAGTGTAGTATAGTCATCAATTTTCATTGTCAATGTGCCGTTTGCACGTATGGGAAGACCTCCTGGAAGGGTAGCAACAGGTATGTTAATTGGTGCTTTAGTACCCCATTTTATAATAAATTCTTTAGTATTGATAAAGAGGACTTCTGCGCGCATGCCACTGTTAAAGCCAAATTTAAAGCCTTTTAAAGTAGAAAGAAATGGGATTATCTGAGATTCAATATCATATTCGCCATCGTCTTTAAAAATCCCTTCTATTTTGCCATTATATAAAAAGATTGCATCTTGTCCGGGTTTGATAATAAGCTTTGAGCCTTTTTTGATTTCGCGGTTAGTCCATTTCCAAAAAATCATGTCGTCCCGCCATTCTTCCCATTCTACTACATTTGAAAATTGTCCTGATAAAAATCCCATAAATACCTCCATGAATTATAATAATTTAAAAGCTTCTCCCGCCACCACTGCTGTGGCTGCTTCCGCCACCACCACCGCCACCACCGCTGTGGCTGTCGTTATCACGCGGTTTTGGAGTTCTTGTAGTTGTAGTATGTGTATATCTGTCAAAACTTCCTATTATACCTGAATTGGCATTATCAAGATATGTGTGACTGTTTGTTGTCATTCTGCCTCCGGAATTATATGCTGTACATCCGATTACAGAGGCTGCTATTATAAAGCAAACAGCAAGCTGTAATAATGAATTAAATACAATACTGTCAAATTTTGGATTTTTTTTCATATAAGATTCTGTATGTTTGCAAAATATCATTACAGCATCATCATAATTGCCATTTTTCATATCGCTGTACATATCATCGAGGAGTTTTTCAGCTCTGCTGTTATTTACTGTATTCTGTGCAGTGCCATATCCTTGAACTTCATATATCCGGTCATTAGGTTGCATACCTATTAAAAGTATAACAATATTATTATTGGCAGCAGGATGTTCTTCAACATATTGCTCCATCATATATGAATAATTATCGCTTCCGCTTATATTATTGTCAGTCCATATATATATAGAAGTATCATATGTTTTATATATATTGTCGCATATGGTTTTATACTCCGTTTTAGCACTATCGCTGAAAATATTTGCATCATCCTGTATAATTGTTTCTGCTGATGCTTGTTTTGGTAGTAATGTAACAAATATAAACAGAGATGATATAATAAAACAGAGTGGCATTATTTTTGATAGTAATATTTTGTAGAGAACCAATAAAAAAGCCTTTGTAAGATGTTCTATATGGTTGTTTAACATCCTTTGTCTAATTGCAGAGGTATAATTTGATATATTCATAATATTGGTCCTCCCATTAATAAGGTTACAATACGACATATTACAAAAAGTATAAAAGTGAGTGAAGCAATACTGCCTGTTACTTTGCCATAACTAATAGGAGGTTTGCCGGTAATCTTACCTGTCTGTCCGTTCATTGCAAATGTGTATTCAGCATGTTCATGGTCGTAATACACCATCCATATTGGGAAAAGCGCATATTCTGCTTTTATCTGACCTACTGCATATTCACGATTTATTATGCTTTTAGTTGAATAACCATGTATGCTCTCTGTTATATAATTATCCATATATTGTATAGCCCTCTTCTTTACGCGGGGAAACATTTCCTTGTCAGTATAATTATATTTTTCTGATATATAACCTGCAAGATAAGGTGTGTTGAAATCTTTCATATTTTTATAATCGAATGGTTCAAGTTTATCCATAAGATCATCAGGCATTTTTTCAGATGCGTCTGCCGGGATGTTTTTGTAAATAAGATTAACACGCCGATATACATCATAATGACTGGTTTTAGTGACAATGTAATCTCCATCATCATGCGTATGTACACGTGTACAATGCGCTATTGCTTCTCCCTGACCATTTAAATCATATAGCCAAAAAGGGACATACATTCCTGTTATGCTTTTTATTCGAGTTGCCTTTTTAAAATCTGCGGGGGAGAGCAATCCTTTATGACACCATTTTTTAAAAGCAGCTTCAGCTTCGTTTTTGGATATGGTAAAAGGTATTACCTTAGAAGGAGCAAGGGCACCAGATAGCCTGTCACCAAGTATAACAGGTGAACCGCAGAAGCTGCAGGTGGTTGCTGTTGTATCTTTTTCAGTCAGCAATATGGCACCACAGTTATTGCACTGATATTGGTTTACCTCGTCACCTTCAAAGGTAGAAGAATGAAAATGTTCTTCAAATGGTTCAAAGTCTTTATAGGTGTAATTGTCTACCTTTTCATCATGTCCGCAGCTATTACAGTGAAGTCCTCCCGTTTTGCTGTCAAAAACCATATCCGCCCCACAGTCAGGGCATTTGTATTGAATAACCATCTGTATACCTCTTTATTAATTGTCCTGCATTCCTGCTTTAAGTGCAGCGAGTTCATCTTCAACAGCCTGATTACCACTGACTGGCTGAGACATTCCTGCTTTAAGTGCAGCAAGCTCATCTTCTATTGCCTGATTGCCGGGAGCACTGTCATATTTAGCTTCAAGCTCTGACATATCATCTCTGCCAGATTTGTTAAGCTCTGCCATTGCATTAGCTTTATCAAGCATGTTGTTAGCCTTTTCCTCCATACGCTCAAATGCGCTTATGGAGCTATTGGCGCCAGATGTACTTGATGTCATTTCATTGATGTGTTCCTGTGTACGAGCAATATTCATTTTAGCCTTAATTGCATTTCTTCTTTCTTCAAGCTTTGCAATATCTTTTGTAAGTTTATCATTCATTGCACGCATATTTTCAGAGTTTGAGTGAGCAGCATTAAATGTCTGTTGTAGCTCAGATTGTTTTGCGAGAAGGTTTTGTTTCTTTTCAAGAAATTTTCGTGCATCATCATCATTTCCAGCAGCAACTGCCTTTGCAGCATAATTTTGTATCTTATTTATCTCTGCATCACATTCATTTAGTTCGCGTTTGGCGCGCTGTTCCTCTGCCATAACAGCTGCTGTTTCTGATTTGACCTTTCCAAGGTCACTGTTAAGATTGCGAAGGCACTGGTCAATCATTTTTTCAGGGTTTTCTGCTTTATCTAAGAGTGCATTGATGTTTGATGACATAATGTCTTTAAAACGAGTTAATATTCCCATAAGTCCTCCTATCCCCGCATTTATTTTGGGTAATAGATAAATGCGATATAAAATATTTTGTGTTATATGTTAAATACAGTTTAATTACTTTTAGTTGAATTGTCAAGTATGTTTTTAAGTAACCTTATACTTGCAACGTAAAGTATATTCAGATATAATTTGGAATATGAAAGAATTTATCATGTTGTGCATTATGTATATTCTGTAATTTTAAAATAAAGGAAAGGTACATACATTGTTATGTAGTTATGAGGTTGATTTATGTGGATTGCTGACAAATGGAAAGATTATGAAGTTATAGATACATCAGATGGTGAGAAACTTGAGCGTTGGGGCGACTATATACTTGTACGTCCTGATCCGCAGGTTATATGGAATACTAAAAGAAAGGATAAAAGCTGGCAAAAGCATGATGGACATTATCACAGGAGCAGCAAGGGAGGTGGCGAATGGGAGAATTTTAGTATGCCTGATAAATGGCAGATAAAATATGATAAGTTGACTTTTAATTTGCAGCCTTTTAAATTTAAGCATACAGGGCTTTTTCCAGAGCAGGCAGTAAATTGGGAGTGGATAAGTGATAAGATAAAAGGTGCAGGCAGGAAAATAAAAGTGCTAAATTTATTTGCATATACTGGAGGAGCAACACTTGCTGCCGCCTTAGCAGGTGCTAGTGTAACTCATGTTGATGCTTCAAAAGGAATGGTTTCATGGGCAAAGGAAAACGCAGCAGTATCAAATCTTAAAGATGCACCAATTCGCTACCTTGTTGATGATTGTGTAAAATTTGTAGAGCGTGAGATAAGACGGGGAAATAAATATGACGCTGTGATTATGGATCCACCATCGTATGGCAGAGGACCTAAAGGAGAAATCTGGAAGATTGAGGAAAATATTTATGATTTTATTAATTTATGTGTAAAAATATTATCAGATAATCCTTTGTTTTTCCTAATTAATTCATATACAACAGGTTTGCAGCCGGCAGTTTTGTCATATATGATTAATACTGTAGTTTTAAACAGATTTGGAGGACATACAGAGGCTGATGAAATAGGTTTGCCTGTTGCTTCAAATGGTCTGGTTCTTCCATGTGGTGCATCGGGGAGATGGTATGTTTGACTAGTGCATTTAATAATGATATAATCTAATAATTGGAGGTTATATGGATATGAACCACAGGGTTAAGCTAAGAGGCATATTAAAAGCATATTTAAGATGGCCTATTCTGCTTAGTATATTATTGATACTAGTGGATATTCGTCTGTTTGTATATGACTATAAGGCAGGAATTGCAGGGATATTTTATGTTATTATATATATGATTATAAGTGGACTGTTGTTTTTTTCAGGCAGAAAACGTATTCAGCATGACTTAGTAGAGTTTGCAATGAATTATGGGCAGCTTCAGATGGAGATTGTTGAAAATCTTACAATACCATATGCAATTCTTAGCGAAGACGGGCGTATGCTATGGGGCAATGAAGAATTTGTTAAGGTCATTGTCAATAAAAAAGCAGCAAAGCGTAATATATCAAATGTATTTCCAGAGATTAGGGAAGATAGACTTCCTAAGGATTATTCACTTAAGGTAGTTCATGTAAAATCGCAAGACAGATATTATCGTGCTGACATGAGGTTAGCTGTATCTGAAAACATTGGTGAGCTTGAAGGTCAGACTGACATAAATCAGTTTATAGGGAATAACAGTGTAATATCAATGTTTTTGCATGATGAAACTGATATGGTGGAGCTTGAGCAAAAAAGGGAAGAAGAAAATCTTGTAGTAGGGCTTTTATATATAGATAATTATGACGAGATTATTGATAGTATAGATGAGGTGCGCCAGTCGCTTATGGCGGCGCTTATTGATAGAAAGATTAATAAATATATGCAGGGTATAGATGCAATTTCCAAAAAGCTTGAAAAGGATAAATTTTTATTTGTCTTTAAGCAGCGCTATCTTGCAGAACTTGAGTCCAATCGTTTTTCGATTCTTGAGGATATAAGAAATATTAATATAGGAAATGAACAAACTGCTACAATCAGCATTGGAATAGGTGTAGGAAAAGACAGCTTTGATGAGAGGTATGATGGGGCAAGGGCGGCAATTGATTTGGCACTTGGACGTGGCGGAGATCAGGCAGTAGTTAAAAATGGTGATGATGTACAGTTTTATGGTGGCAAGAGTGTTCAGGTTGAGAGGAATACTCGTGTAAAAGCGCGTGTAAAAGCACATGCTCTAAAGGAACTTATAGAGGGTAAGGAACGTGTGGTGGTAATGGGGCATTCAATAGGTGATGTTGATTCTTTTGGAGCTTCTGTTGGAATTTACCGTATTGCCAAGACACTTAACAGAAAGGCACATATAGTCCTAAATGATGTTAATTCATCTGTAAAGCCTATAAAAGACAGATTTTATAATAAAGAGTATGAAGATGATATGATAGTGAACAGCCAGATGGCTATGGAACTTGTAGATGAAAGTACGGTTTTGGTAGTAGTAGATGTCAACCGTGCAAGTTATACAGAATGTCCGCAGCTTATTGATATGGCGCAGTCTGTAGTGGTGATAGATCATCACAGGCAGGCAGGGGATTCAATAGACAGAGCTGTGTTATTTTATATAGAGCCATATGCTTCTTCTGCCTGTGAGATGGTAGCAGAAATATCGCAGTATATTGGTAATGGATTAAAATTGCGTCCAGCAGAAGCAGAAGCTCTTTATTCAGGCATAATGATAGACACAAATTATTTTACCAATAAGACAGGAGTACGTACATTTGAGGCTATGGCTTATCTTAGGAGAAGCGGTGCTGATTCGGTACGTATAAGGAAAGCATTTAGGGAAGACATAGAAGAATATAAGATAAGGGCAGCAGCAATTCAGGATACAGAGCTTTATGATGGTGTATATGCCATAGCGCAAAGCAGGTCTGAGGGAATAGAATCACCTACAGTATTCGCTTCAAAAATAGCTAATTCGCTTCTTGATATTAATGGTGTCAAAGCATCATTTGTACTTACGAAATACCGTGGTAAGGTATATATAAGCGCAAGGTCCATCGATGAGGTAAATGTTCAAGTCATGATGGAGAGACTTGGCGGAGGCGGACATATAAATATGGCAGGAGCGCAGCTTGAAGATATGGATATTGAAAAGGCAAAACAAATAATTAGAAATGAGATAGATAATATGATTGAGGAAGGAGAAATATAATATGGAAGTAATTTTATTGGAAGATGTAAAATCACTTGGCAAAAAGGGTGAATTAGTAAATGTAAGTGATGGATATGCAAGAAATTTTATATTAAAGAAAAATCTTGGTGTTGAAGCAACTGCGAAGGCTCGCAATGAACTTAAACTTCAAAAACAGCATGAAGAGAAATTGGCAAAGGAGAAGCTGGAGGAAGCACAGGCTTTTGCAAAAGAGCTTAAGGAGAAATCAGTAACTCTCTCTATTAAAACAGGTTCAGGTGGCAGGAGTTTTGGTTCTGTATCTACAAAAGAAATAGCAGCAGCTATAAATAAACAGCTTGGATATGACATTGATAAAAAGAAAATGTCACTTGATACAGCTATTAAAAGTCCAGGAACATATACACTCTCAATAAGGCTGCATACAAAGGTAACAGCAGAACTTAAGGTGGTAGTAAAAAGTGTATAAGAAACTCTAATATTGTCAATGCGTTGCGTCCGCGTTGGCAAAGGGTTACTAACGCACTTTGGAGTGAACAATAAATAGATTTAAGATAAAAGGCAGGAAAAGCATATGCAGGAGGAAGTGATAAAGAGAATACCGCCTCACAATATTGAAGCAGAACGGGCGGTTATAGGTTCAATGATTATGGATGCGGATGCCATACTTACGGCTTCTGAAATGCTTTCACCAGAGGATTTTTATCAAGGACAGTACGGAATAGTATTTGATGTCCTTGTTGATATGTATCACAGTAAGGTAGGCGCGGATCTGGTTACTCTTCAGGAGAAGCTTAGAGAAAGAGAAGTCCCCCCTGAACTTTCAAGTGTTGAATTTATAGGAAATCTGATAGGAAGTGTTCCAACCTCTGCGCATATAAAGAATTATGCAGGCATTGTGCATGAAAAGGCTATTCTCAGGCGTCTTATACAGGTTACAGAAAAGATAAACAGTACTTGTTATATGGATAATCAGCCTATTGAGGAGATACTTGATGATGCAGAAAAAGGCGTATTTGACATATTGCAGAAACGTGGAGGAAGTGAGTTTGAGCCAATACGTGATGTTGTTTTGCGTACTCTTGACAGTATAGAACAGGCTGCTAAGCAAAAAGGGCATATTACGGGACTTGAGACAGGATTTAGAGATTTGGATTATAAGACAGCAGGGCTTCAGAAGTCAGATCTAATACTTATAGCAGCAAGACCTGCAATGGGAAAGACATCATTTATATTAAATATTATAGAATATGTGGCACTTCACAGTAAAAGTACAATAGCATTATTCAGTCTTGAGATGAGCAAGGAACAGCTTGTAAAACGTATGCTTTCTGTAAATTCTCATGTGGATTCACAGAAGATAAGAACAGGAAATCTTGAAGATGAAGATTGGGACAGGCTTGTTGGAAGTGTAAGGCGTATAGGAAATTCCAATTTGGTTATTGATGATACATCAGGAATAACAGCACAAGAGATACGTTCAAAGTGCCGTAAACTCAAGATTGAAAAAGGTCTTGATCTTGTGATAATTGACTATTTACAGCTTATGTCAGGCTCTGGCAGAAGAAGGGGAGACAACAGGCAGCAGGAGATATCTGAAATATCACGTGCATTAAAAGTTATGGCTAGAGAATTGAATATACCAGTTATAGCATTATCACAGCTTTCCCGTGCAGTAGAGCAACGTCCTGACAAAAGACCGCTTTTATCGGATTTGCGCGAATCAGGTGCAATAGAGCAGGATGCTGATATAGTTATGTTTTTGTATCGTGATGAGTATTATAATCCTGATACAGAGGAAAAAGGAGTGGCAGAAGTTATTATAGCTAAGCAAAGAAGTGGTCCAACAGGTTCTGTTAAATTGGCATGGCTATCACAGTTTACAAAATTTGGAAATCTTGATACAGGTCATTGATTTATTAAAAAGTTCTTGATTTAGTATCTGCAAATGGTTAAAATAGAAAGTAGATAAGCTTTCCATTTTTTGGAAAGTAAAAAATATATGCTGTCATATGATGGCGGAAATGGAGGAAAATATGGCAAATCAGGTAAAGTTTGACTATTCACTTGCTTGTAATGTTATTTCTGAGGACGAGATTAAGTCTATGGAGAAGATTGCAAATGATGCGAAAGAGGTTCTGGTTAGTAAGAGCGGAGCAGGCAATGATTTTCTTGGCTGGATTGATCTTCCTGTAGATTATGACAAAGATGAATTTAGCAGAATCAAGAAGGCTGCTGATAAGATTAAGAATGATTCAGAGGTGCTTTTAGTTATAGGTATTGGTGGTTCATACCTTGGTGCAAGGGCTGCTATTGAGTTCTTAAGACACAGCTTCTACAATAGTGTATCGAAAGATATTAGAAAAACTCCTGAAATATATTACTGTGGAAACAATTTAAGTGGAACTTATATTTCACACCTTATTGAAGTAATTGGAGACAGAGATTTTTCTGTAAATATTATTAGTAAATCAGGAACAACAACGGAACCTGCTGTAGCTTTTCGTGTATTTAAGGGGATGCTTGAAAAGAAGTATGGCAAAGAGGGGGCTGCAGGAAGAATTTATGCTACAACTGATAAGGCAAGAGGAGCACTTAAAAATCTTGCTACAGAAGAGGGATATGAAACATTTGTAGTACCTGATGATGTAGGAGGACGTTTCTCTGTACTTACAGCGGTAGGTCTTCTTCCGATTGCAGTAAGTGGTGCTGATATTTCAAAACTTATGGAAGGTGCTGCTTCAATGAGAGAAATGTGCTTAAATAATGATTTTACTGACAATGAAGCACTTAAGTATGCAGCAGTACGAAATATTCTTCATCGCAAGGGTAAGAGTGTAGAAATACTTGCAAATTATGAGCCTATCCTGCATTATGTAGCAGAGTGGTGGAAACAGCTTTACGGAGAGAGTGAGGGCAAAGACCAGAAAGGTATTTTCCCTGCATCAGTAGACCTTACAACAGACCTTCATTCTATGGGACAGTTTATTCAGGACGGCAGCCGTATAATGTTTGAGACTGTTATGGAACTTGAAAAGCCAACATGTGATATTGTTATGGAGAAAGAGCCTGTTGACCTTGATGGATTGAATTATCTTGCAGGAAAAGCCCTTGATTTTATCAATAAGAGCGCAATGAAGGGAACTCAGCTTGCTCATACTGATGGTAATGTACCAAACCTTACAATAAGAATTCCAGAGCAAAATGAGTTTTATCTTGGACAGTTATTCTATTTTTATGAGTTTGCATGCGGAGTAAGCGGATATATACTTGGTGTTAATCCATTTAATCAGCCAGGTGTAGAAAGCTATAAGAAGAACATGTTTGCACTTCTTGGCAAGCCAGGATTTGAAGCTCAGAGAGAGGAACTTTTAAAGAGATTATAAGTTTAGATTTGTTTCAATTTTAAATGGTTATTTTGTTTATTTAAGATGATGTGCATAAGCGCATCATCTTTTTGTATGTTGTATAGTAAAGTATAACTGAAAATTGCCGATATAAAATATAGCAGGTGTCATGTCAAAAACAAGGAGGTATTTTCATGGATAAGGTTGGAAATTATAGTGTTTACCAGAAAAATTATTATGACAATATAGTAAGGGACAGAGATAAAAAGGCAAAAGCTAATAAGACTGATAAGTCGAAAAATGAAAAGCAGGTACAGCTTAGTGATGCTGCTAAAGATCTTCTCAAAGAACTCCGTAATAAATATAAAAATATGGATTTTATAGTTGCAGATTATGAAACAGATGAAGAGGCAGATTCTTATCTTTCAAGAGGTACAAAAGAGTTTAGTGTATTAATTGATCCTGAGGAGCTTGAGAAAATGGCTTCTGATGATAAGGTTAAGGAAAAGAATCTATCTCTTATTGAAGAAGCGGCAGGCAATCTTAAGGGGATGAAAGAGAAGCTTGGCAGTAAAAGTAAAGAGGTAAAGAACTTAGGAGTATCTATTAACAAAGATGGTACACTTACATACTTTGCACATCTTGAGGAGATGAGTGCAAAACAGAGGGAACGTATAGAAGAAGCAAGAGCAGAGAAAAAGGAAGAGGCTGCTAAGGCAGACAATCCATTTATGCATAGGCATAAACATACAAAAGTGCAGTCTGATACAGTGGAAGGCTTGCTTGAAGCAATTAAGAATGTTGACTGGAACAATATTAAAGAGGAAGAGCTTCCAGAGCGTGGTGGCAGGTTTGACTTTAGCATGTAGAATGTTATTTTTTCAGTGAATAAAATTTAGGTTTTAATAAAAGCAGATTCTGAAATGTTGGTTTTAGAGTCTGTTTTTATATGTTATAATGGCAGGAAGGAGGTATTTGTCATTGATAAAATAATACCAATAGGAGTAGAGTTTTACAAAGATGGAGCATATTTTAGTGGATTTTATAACCAGATGGTTTCTTTTATTCGTTCTCTGTTTGAGTCTGCATTAAAAGCAAATGATAGTCTTAAATTAGCTGTAGTTACAGGATGCTTACGCATAAGTTGGGAAAGTAATGTTTCAGCTATGGCTGAAACATCAGAAAAACGCTTCCAGCGTTTTTTAAAGCCCTCTCGTTATAGAGATGGCTTATTTACAGGACTAAATAATTTAAAAGTGGTTTCTATATTAGATGAAAGTTATGCAAAATATTTTGGTTTTACATAACAAGAGGTTGATAGCTTTCTTGATGCATATAATATAAGGCAAAAAGAGAATGAAGTGAAAAAGATGAATTATTATAAATAGTATAATAATTCATTTTTTTATTAGTAAAAATGTAATTTATTATAGATATATAGTATGTTATATGATATAATGATTTATAATTGTTATGTTATTCTATATATACAAATTCTGATTAGTTTATGCAAGTGTTGTTAAGTAAACTGGGGAGAGATAAATATGTTAGTAGCTATTTGTGATGATGATGCTAAAATATGTGAAACTATAAAAATTATTTGTGAAGATGTATTAAAAAAGAAACTGGAATTTACGGATGTTAAAGTGCTGCTATTTTCAGATGGCAAAGAATTAATTGAACATATAGATGAACCAGATATAGTAATACTTGATATAGAGATGCCTAAATTAGATGGACTTTTGGTTAAACAAAAGTTACAAAGTCTTGATAAGAGAATTTTAATAATATTTGTTACAGGACATAGTGAAATGATTAGTGAGGCTATAGGTATAAATGTGTTTGGGTTTATAGATAAAAAGGTGCTGAATACGCAGCTGCCAATAATATTCGAACAGGCAGTAGACATGGTAAATAAAGAAATTATGATAGATGGAAAAATAAAAAGCAGTAAGGTTAAATATATAAAGTCTGACCACATTTATGTTATTCTTGTATTGGAAAATGGGGAAGAGTATTTAGTTAGAACATCTATGAAAACTTTAGAACATAAATTATTACAGTTTGGATTTATAAGAACACATAAAAAATATATTGTAAATATGTACTGGATTGATAAAATAGATGCGAAAGGAATACATATTGGGGATAGTGTTATATCTATTTCATCGGGTTCAAAGAAAAAAATAAAAAAAGCATATGATGAGTATTGTATACAGAATGCAAAGTATTGTTGACAGATGTTTAATCAAAACAAATAATAGGGGGGATTAGTTATGGCAGATTTTTTGTTTTATATGATATTTGAGACAGCAGCATATGCTGTAATTTCTTCAAAGATATTGGGATTTGATAAACGTAAAAGCAGGATAAAATATTTGGTGTTTTTGTATGTATTGGTTGGAGTATATGTTGTAAATAAAGTTAATAATATATATCCGCTTTATTGTTTGTTATGGAGCTTTGTATTTACATATTTATATTATAATGAAAGAGTGGCAAAAGCAGTACAGGCAGCTATAATTGAGTATATATTATGCGGAATAGTACCTATTTTAATATGGAGTATAATTATAAATATATCAAATGTTGATGTTGAAGATATTGTATTAGAAAGAATAGTTGATATACTTAACTTATTTGTTTTTATTGCGATTGCGGTTATATTTAGGAGAAGAACTACAAGCATAAAGGAATATTTTGAAATGATGTCTGTAAAGTATTTTTTATTGCTTTTTATGATGTTTTTTAGCATGGTGATAATGGTAGTTTGCGTTAAGGTATCTGTGTCATATAGAGTTAGTGAGCAGTCAGTAAAAAATGCAATGCTTGCAAGTATGTTTGGGATGTTTTTTATTATAATTATGTGTATATACATGTCTTATTTAATATGCTCAAAGCAAAAAAATGCAATGGAGAATGATATGATGCTAAGATGTCTGGAACTTCAAAAGAAGTATTATGATGGACTTATTGTTAAAGATGAAAATATCAAAGAATTTAGACATGATATAAAAAAGCATATAGTTATAATGAAAAATTTATCTAAAAACAACAAAATAGATGAATTAAAAGAATATATAGAAACAATAATAGAAGATTTTAATGATACAGAAAGTGAACAAACAGGTAATATTATAGTAGATTATTTTATAAATGATACAATTCAAAAATTGCGTAATAAGGATTTAGAATATAATATTACAGGCAGGTTTATGGAAAATATTAAAGTAAGTAACAGTGATATGTGTATATTGTTTGGAAATGCTTTGGAAAATGTATATGAGGCGTTGGAAAAATGGGAAGGCAAGTGTAGGTTAGATATTGTCATAAAAAGTTATAAGGATAGAACTTTTGTGACGATAAGCAACAGTGCAGAAGAAAAGGCAGAGGAATTATTAGCAACTTCAAAAAGTAATAAAGAGCTTCATGGATATGGAATAAGTAATATGAGAAGTGTAGTTGAAAAATACGACGGGGAAATTAAATGGGAGTATAATAATGGCATGTTTATTGTAAGTATTATTATTTAATCTTATAATCTTATTAGAAAAAACTAAAACTCAACGATTAGAAGAGTTGGGTTTTACATTGTCTTAACATAGTATGGTCAGGTTGATGCTAAAATGAAATGTAGTTAAAATAAGGTTATAGATAAGTAGTAAATGTTGTGGATTAGGAATATTCACTTAATAATTATAAAATATAATACAAAAATCGCGTTCGGAACATAGTGCTTGAAAAATGGTTATATAGGAGAGTATAATATAGCTGTTCCAAAAGAGTGCTCTGAAAAAACAGGAGGTAAATTATTTGCTTGTTTTAATAGAATTTAAATGTTTTGTTTGATTATACTAACATTACCAGAGAATTTTTTATCAATAAAAAATTCAAGATTTAAAAATTTTAGTCTAAAATCTGTATCTGTTCTACAATTACACTTTGTTTAGAGTGTGTTTAAAAATTGCTTTTTACGAGGTATGCTCCAAAAAGTGGGGAGTGTAAACCGTGGGAATGAATTTTCAAACACGCTTTAGTTTCATATGATACAAGACTTTCAAGTATTTGTTGTTTTGACATACATAACCAATATTTTATTTGGCTATTTTTATTACGGTCTACTGTTCTCTCATTTTGTCAATAACTTCGGAAGAAAGTCCGGTTCCCTTAACAATAGTTTCTGTTGTCAAGCCTAGATTGATTAAATTTCTGGCAGTATGCTCAATACCTTTTTCAATACCTTCCTTTATACCTTCTTCCCTGCCTTTTTCAATACCTTCTTCAATGCCGCTTTGTCTGGCTTCAAATATATACTGATTATGGTCAAGTATAGCTTTTTGGCGTGCTTCATATTCAAGCCTTTTTTGTTTGTCCTGACTTATAATCTGTAATTGTTTATATGCGTTTGCAATATATTCATTTTTTTTAGCTAACATTTCAAATTCCTCCTCTCTTTCAGAATCAAAGAACTTAGCCCACAGTAAAAGGTCACTATTGTTTTCTTTTAGTTCTTCGGGCAATTTTGGAAGCTCAATTATATGAAACTCCAATTTATCAGTATAGATAGTATGTCTTGTGTCTTCCATTAAGTGAAAACATGAATAAAATCCGTCATAATCTTTAAAAAGTACGAAGTTTAAAATGTTAATACAGATACATTTTTTTAAATTGTTATAGTTTCTACCTTTTTCTGCTTGGTCCTAATACATCTTTGCGCCATAGAAAAGTGAACGATCTACCCAAACTTTTAATTCTGTTAACTGAATTTCAATGTCAATTTCAGTATCATCATTTAATAAGATTCTAACATCAAGTATACCAAGTTTGTCATCTTCATGGATTTTACTAAAAAATGTGTTTAAAATTTGTTTTTTTGATATCTTTAGGATTAATTTTTAATACTGCCGCTAAAAAGCCCTTGCGCGTCATTTCATCCATCATAAGCTCTTTAAACGCAAAGTCAATTTTCGGTTTCATAAGAAATTTGGTAGCCATAAATATATCTCCATTCTATAAATTTATTATATTATTTTTTATATGTCGGAAAGCATATTGGATTTTTATAGTTGTCCTTTATCATATCAATAGTTTACGAAATATAATCTTGTCCCTGATCAGTGAATTTACCCATTGTCTAAAGCCAATGGTATTCCTGATTAATAGACTTTGCAACCTACCTTTATGTCTGTTTTTAGATTTCCATGTCCCCATGCCTTAAGTATAACATAAATCACTACTTTTGACTACCTTAACAATCGTCTAAAGCCAGTGGGATTGCGGTAGCCTTAATTTCAACAAGAAAGGAGTGGCACAAAAATTATAAGTTGCTTAATGAGAAAATTAATGCTTTTGGAATGATGATAGTTGAAATAGCTGAAAAATCTGGTATTTTGAGGGAAATATTGTATAACAAATGTAATGACAAAACAGAAATTAAAGTATTTGAAATTTTGCAAATAGTTACACAAGCAGTATATAAATTTGGTATAGAAATCGTATACATGAATATGCGTTATTTTTTATTTTCTATGTAATGGAAACACTTTGTCTAAAAGAAAGTAGATTATTTTTTAACAAAAAATAAAAAACTGCGTTCAGAACAAAAAATCGACATTCAGAACATAACACTTGAAAAATAGTTATAAATAGGAGTACAATATATCTGTACTAAAAGAGTGTTTTGAAAGCAGATGCTTAATTTTTATACATAAAGGAGGTTGCAGTTTATGAAGAAAGCTGTTGGTTGATTTTGTATAATTTTGTAAAAGGGACGATATCAAATTATGATTGTAGAAATGAAACAGCAGATATTTTGATTGGAAAGTATGTAAAATCAGTACTTTCCAGTCTTTATTTTTTAAGGATTTTTTAAGATTTATGTTTATTAAATGTAAGTTTTATACTTTATAATAGCATCATAAAATAATAATTGATATCACTTAAAATTATAAACTTATCTTACGAGAATTTCTTTT
>CAMWXG010000039.1 GCA_947178155.1 uncultured Lachnoclostridium sp. | reverse complement strand
GGATGGAGATTAGTATGGATAATATTAATAATCTTAATAAGATAAAAAAACAGATTTGTAAAAAATCTGTATTAAATATATTTATTATGTTTTGTGCATGTTTTGTAATTCTTTTTGCTGCAAGACCTGCATATGTACAAGCTACAGGCGTTGATTCAACTACTCAGGGAGAGATAGATGGAGAGGCTGATATAGATGATAATACGCTTGATTTAAGAATTTCCTCTAATGGAAATAGCACTAACCTTGAAGCGACATTGCAAATACTTATTACTCTGACGGTTTTATCACTTGCACCTTTTATACTTATAATGCTTACGTCGTTTACTCGTATTATAATTGTTTTTCATTTTGTAAGGATGGCGATGGCAACACAGTCTACACCGCCGAATCAGGTTCTTGTGGGGCTGGCTTTGTTTATTACAATTGCTGTTATGTCACCGGTATTTACACAGATTAATAATGATGCGGTGCAGCCATATATGGCAGGCGAGATGAAACAGAAAGATGCTGTAGAGGCAGGTTCAAAGCCGCTGAAGCAGTTTATGCTTAAACAGACAAGGGATAAGGATTTAGATCTTTTTGTTGATATTTCAGATACTCCTAAAGAGTCAATAGGCAGTTATGAGGACTTACCAATGACCGTTGTTATACCTGCTTTTATTATAAGTGAGATACGAACAGCATTTATTATTGGTTTTGTGTTGTATTTGCCATTTATTGTTGTAGATATGGTCGTAGCGTCAACTCTTATGTCAATGGGTATGATGATGCTTCCGCCTACTACTATATCAATGCCGTTTAAGATACTTCTTTTTGTAATGGCAGACGGTTGGAATTTGATAGTAAAGGGGCTTGTTGATTCTTTTTAATTTAAAACAGGGTGAAGTTTTAATATTTAATTAATTTTAATATTTGATAGAGAGGAGTTATTATTATGTCAGAAGGAATGATAATAGATATTGCAAGAGAGGTTGTATGGCAGATTGTACGTCTTTCTGCACCTCTTCTTCTTATATCTCTGATAATTGGATTGATTGTAAGTGTTTTTCAGACTGTTACTTCCATTCAGGAGCAGACTCTTACTTTTGTTCCAAAGTTTCTTGCGATTATGCTTGTTATTGTATTGTGTGGAAGCTGGATGATGAATGGTATGGTAGATTTATTTACAGACCTTGTTACAAACATTCCTGAATATATCAGATAAAAGACAGTGCTGCTGCTATTCACAGTCAGTAAAATATGGACGGTATAACTGTGAATAGTAGCACAATGCAGGCAGTCATAAATAAATAGAGGTGAATTAAGGTGAGTTTTACTGTTGAATACCTTCAAAATATGCTTCTGATTTTTGTAAGGATTACTTCCATTATCTCAGTAGCGCCTGTTTTTGGCAACAGGGCTGTTCCGAATCGGGTTAAGGCTGCTATTTCGCTTTTTCTTACAATTATAATGATGAATATAGTTGAATATACGGCTGTATCCTATACTGGAATTTTTGGGTACAGCATTCTTATTATGAAAGAAGCTATTGTGGGGCTGATTATTGGTATTGGTTCCGGCTTTTGTTTGTATATATTAAATTATTCGGGACAGTTTATTGATATGGAGCTTGGTCTTTCAATGGCTATGGAGTTTGATCCAACAAGTAATATACAATCAACTATTACCGCAAATTTTTTGTCACATCTTTTTATACTTTTTTTTCTTGTATCTGATATGCATTATTTTATAATAGATGCAATTAATGAGTCATATATAAGAATACCTATTGGAAATGCTGTTTTGGATGGCAATCTTACAGTAATAATTATTAAATTTATAAATGATTATTTTGTGATTGCACTGCGTATTGCACTTCCAATATTTGCATGTGTATTTGTAATAAATGTAGTTCTTGGAGTTCTCGCAAAGGTTGCTCCGCAGATGAATATGTTTGTAATAGGTATTCAGCTTAAAATATTTGTAGGATTTTTTATATTATTCATGGTAATGGGGATGCTTCCTGGCGTTGTAGATTTTATATTTAGTGAGATGAGGGAAATGACAAATATGTTTATGAAAGAATTGGCATCATAACAAAATATATCTTCAATGCGTTAGTACTTTCTGCAAAAATCCTCGAATTTGGCGTTGGTGTGAAAAGTAATCATTTTGTTTTCTTTTCATTCGTTACCAATAACTATTTCTTGAATTTTTTATGTAAATGAGTTATGATTATAACAGGGTTTTGATTTTAGTTAAAGAATTTTAGAGATTAGTAATATATTAATAAATGTGGAGTGGTACAGTTGATACATAAGGAAAAATTTTTTAATAAAGATTTTAGATTTAGATATGACTTACAGCTTTTTGCAAAAGATGGTAATGGTGGTGAAAAGACTGAGGAGCCTACAGGCAAAAAGCTTTCGGAAGCAAGAAAGAATGGGCAGGTTGCAAAAAGCATGGAGGTTACAACTGCAGCTGCTCTGCTTGTTTTTTTCCTTACACTTAAAAATTATGTTGGATATTTAGGCAACCGTTTTTTGACGATTTATAATAGTATTTTTTCAAGAATTTCTGATTTTGCAAATATGGATTTTACACTGCCATATGTATGTTCACTTCTTGGAAATTGTATTTCTTTTATTATTATGACGGCTTTGCCATTTTATATATTTTCATTTGTTACTAACTTTATAACACAGCTTGTGCAGGTTAAGTGGAGAGTTACTTTTGAGCCCATGAAGCCAAAGTTTAGTAAGTTTAATCCTATAAGTGGAGTTAAAAGACTGTTTTCTAAGACTAAGATTGTACAGCTTCTTATATCTATCGCAAAGGTTATAGTTATTACATATGTAGTATACGACTGTCTTAAGGATAAGTGGGCAATGGTGCTTAATATGTATTCATATACGCTTCCACAGGCAATAGAACTTATAGGTACTACTGTAATAGATGTAGGGATTAGGATTAGTGTGATTTTTATATTTATAGCTGCTATTGATTGGAAGTATCAAAAGTGGAAATTCCATGAAGATATGAAGATGACTAAGCAGGAGGTTAAGGATGAGTATAAGAATGCAGAAGGTGATCCAAAGATAAAAGGTCAGCAGAGGGCTCGTATGCAGCAGGCGGCGCAAAGACGAATGATGAGTGCGCTTCCGCAGGCAGATGTTGTTATAACCAATCCTACACATCTTGCGGTTGCTATTTTATATGATAAGTCTAAGTATGAAGCACCTGTAGTTATTGCAAAGGGAGCTGATTATCTTGCAGCAAGGATAAAGAATGTTGCAAGAGAGAATGATATTGAAATTGTAGAAAATAAACCACTTGCAAGGATGCTTTATCATAATGTTGATGTAGGCATGCAGATTCCGCCTGAACTGTATCAGACAGTTGCAGAGGTACTTGCTTATGTTTATAATATAAAGGGAAAACTTTAGATTATAGTGTTTTGGAATGGAGGACATGATGAAAAGACAGGATTTCTTTCTTGGATTGTATATATTGGTTCCAATTGTATTTTTTATTGTACCAATACCTACACTATTGCTGGACATACTTATTTTGCTTAATTTAAGTCTTGCATTGATTATAATGTTTAATGCACTTTTTTCTAAAGAAGCGATTGATATGTCAACATTTCCTACGCTTCTGCTTATGAGTACACTTTTCCGTATATCATTAAATGTAGGTTCTACAAGGAATATTCTTCTTACCGGCTATGCTGGAAATGTTGTAGAGACCTTTGGTCAGTTCGTAGGCGGCGGAAATCTTGTAGTTGGCGTAGTTATATTTATGATACTGATTATTATTCAGCTCATAGTTATTAATAAAGGTTCAGAGCGTGTATCAGAGGTTACAGCAAGATTTACGCTTGATGCTCTTCCTGGTAAGCAGATGGCAATTGATGCAGACTTAAATACCGGCGCGATAGATGATGATGAGGCAAAGGCAAGGCGTGAGAAGCTTCAATCAGAGTCATCCTTCTTTGGAGCTATGGACGGTGCTACTAAGTATGTAAAGGGAGATGCAACAGCAGGTCTTGTTATTACTGCAATAAACTTTGTTGGAGGTCTTGTACTTGGTGTTCTTATGCAGGGGCTTGAATTTAGTGATGCAGTTTCTAAGTATACAATACTTACAATAGGTGATGGTCTTGTAAGTCAGATACCATCGCTTCTTATATCTCTTGCTACTGGTATTCTTGTAACCAAAGCATCAAAAGAAGCAGACCTTGGAAATATGCTTATAGAGCAGCTTTTTGCAATACCAAAGGTGCTTTATATAGTAGGTGGTACAATGGCATTTTTGGGCATTGCAACTCCTCTTTCAGCAGTTCTTTGTCTTATTTATGCTGCAATCTTTATAGCAGCAGCAAGAGCCGTAGAAACATCTATGGAAGAGAGCAATATTGAGTCAGAGGTAGATATGGAAGAAGAAACGGCAGAGGAAATCAGGAGACCGGAAAATGTTGTATCACTTTTGCAGGTTGATCCTATAGAGCTTGAATTTGGATATGGAATTATACCACTTGCTGATGTCAATCAGGGTGGTGACCTTCTTGACCGAGTTGTTATGATTAGACGTCAGGTTGCGCTTGAGCTTGGCTGTGTAGTTCCAATGATACGTTTAAGGGATAATATCCAGCTTAATCCGAACCAGTATGTTATTAAAATAAAAGGTGTGCCTATTAGTGAAGGTGAGATTTTGTTTGACCACTATATGGCGATGAATCCGGGATATGTTGAAGAAGAAATTACAGGTATACCTACATTCGAGCCATCATTCCATCTGCCTGCAATATGGATTACAGAATCACAGAGAGAGCGTGCAGAATCACTTGGTTATACAGTAGTAGATCCTCCATCAATTATAGCAACACATCTTACTGAGGTGGTAAGGAGTAATATTGCAGAGCTTCTTACGAGACAGGATGTGCAGAATCTTATCAACAATATACAGGAAGCAAATACAACTCTTATATCAGATCTTGTACCAAAGCTGCTTGGAGTTGGTGAGATACAAAAGGTCCTTCAAAATCTTTTGAGAGAGGGTATTTCAATAAGAGATCTTGTTACTATTTTTGAGACTCTTGCAGATTATGCGACTACTACAAGGGATACAGATGTGCTTACAGAATATGTACGTCAGGATTTAAAACGTGCTATTTCTAATAAGTATTTCCCTTCTAATGAAATGACAAGTGTTGTTACACTTGATCCTAAGATTGAGCAGGAGATAATGGGTGCTGTTAAGCAGACTGAGCAGGGAGCATACATAAATCTTGCGCCTGAAAAGATGCAGGAAATATTAAATTCTGTAAAGGATGAAGTTGATAAGATGGAAGAGCTCGGCAAAAATCCTATTATTGTAACTTCTCCAATAGTGCGTATGTACTTTAAAAAGATTACATCTGAACAGTTTGAGGATTTAACTGTTATATCATATAATGAGATAGACTCCGATGTTGAATTACAATCTATAGGGATGGTGACAGTATAGTGATAATTAGAAAATTTATTGCAGCAACAGAAGACGAAGCAGTAGCTCTTGCAAAAGCTGAACTTGGCGAAGATGTTACCATTATGAATAAGAAGGAAATAAAGCCAAAAGGATTGTCCAAATTTTTCAAGAAGCCTTCAGTAGAAATTACTGCTGCTACAGATGAAAAGATAGAGGACACACCTGACTTTGGCAAACTTCAACAGGTTTTAAATGAACAGCGGTTTGCTCCTGCTCCGGATTCTAAGGCGGCACAGATAGAAGCTCAAAAGGAAAGGATGTTAAAAAACAGTCAGATAATTATTGATGATGAGCAGAAAGAACCGATAAAAGAAAAGGAAAATGATAAAGATATTGAACAGCGGTTAAATACACTTCAAGATTTGCTTGAGAAGCAGATAACGGCAGGCAGGGAAGAGGAAAAGGAAGAAAAAGAGCGTGCCATTGACAAAAATCAGTCATATCTTGATCTTATACGCAAACAGCTTGTTGATAATGAAGTCGAAGAAACATATGTTGATCAGATTTTAGATGAAATTGGTGGAAGCCTTAAACAAAATTCTACTCTTGACAATATTCTTGCAAGTGTATACCAGAAGATTGTTTTAAAGATAGGTTCTCCTCATCTTATAGATTTAAAAACAAAGAAAACAAAGTATCTATTTTTTATTGGACCTACAGGGGTTGGCAAGACTACGACGATTGCAAAGATTGCAGCAACAATGAAGCTTGCGAGGAAGTCGAAGATTGCACTTATTACGTCTGATACGTACAGGATTGCGGCTGTCGAGCAGTTAAAGACATATGCAAATATACTTGGAATACCGCTTAAAGTGGTATATGCGGCAGAGGAGATGGATAAGATAAAAGATGAGCTGCATGATTATGATCTTGTACTGGTAGATACAGCAGGACGTTCACATAATAATTTGGAACAAAAAGAAGATTTAAGCGGTATGCTAAAGATGGTGCCTGAGAGTGACAGGGAAGTTTTTCTTGTATTAAGTGCAACTACAAAATACAAGGATTTAGTGAAAATCTCATCTTCGTATTCGGAAATATGTAAATATAGTTTAATATTTACAAAGCTTGATGAAACTGATACTATTGGCAATATATTTAATATACACATTCTTACAGGTGCCCCTTTGTCATATGCTACATGGGGGCAGAATGTTCCTGATGACATTGGTAAAATTGATGCACAAAAAATTGCAAAGCAGCTTCTTGGAGGGAATGGCTGATGGATCAGGCAGAGCAGTTAAGAAATATAGTCAAAACCCAAAACAGACAGAGGCATCTTGCAAGGGTTATTACTGTTACAAGTGGAAAAGGGGGTGTGGGTAAGTCCAATGTAGCGGTAAATCTTGCCTTGCAATTTAGCAGATTTGGTAAAAGGGTTGTGATTTTTGATGCAGATTTTGGACTTGCTAATATTGAGGTTATGCTTGGCATAAGACCTGCATATAATCTTTCAGATGTTATATTTAGAGGAAAGAAAGTAAGTGAAGTTATATCAAGAGGACCCGAGAACATAGGATTTGTTTCAGGGGGTTCTGGAATACGCGAGCTTGCAAGGCTTGATGCTGACCAGATACGTATGCTTGTAAATATAATGTATGAACTTGATAATATTGCTGATGTAGTAATTATTGATACAGGGGCAGGGATTTCAGACAGTGTTATAAATATGGTTTTATCAAGTTCGGAGGTGTTGCTTGTTGCAACACCAGAGCCTGCTTCAATAACAGATGCATATGCTCTTTTAAAAACGCTTAAGTGGAATAAAGAGTATAGGGAAGATGCAATTAAGATAAAGATGGTAGGAAACAGAACACAGACATTTGAAGAGGGAAGGGAACTGTATATTAAGTTAAATACCGTGGTTAAAAAGTTCCTTAACATGGAAATGGAGTATTTAGGGACTGTGCCTTTTGACAGATTTCTTACTAAAGCAGTAATGCGCCAGCAGCCTGTGTCGCTTGCATTTCCAAATTCGCCATCTGCCAGGGCTATACATGATATTGCATCAGTGCTTAATCGTGATGGGGCAGGAAGAACGACAGCCAGAGAGAGCGGAATGGCAGGAGTTTTTACTAAAATGTTTCGTACCCGTCAAAAATAATGGTTTGCGCAGCTTAGAGGGCTGGAGGATAGGTATGCTTGAAGAACTTATAAAAGTTGGCGATAAGACGGTATTTTATAAAAGTTCATATAAGAATAAAAAGTTTGATGAAACTAAAAGGTTATATATTGGTCAGATAGAAAAGATTTTATCTGATTCTAAGCTTGTTATGTCTGGCGATAATGATAGTATTAAAGATATTTTTTGTGAAAATGAATGTTATATTGCAGATATTTATTCTTCTAATAAGGTATATCGGTGCAGTGTATATTATATATCAGATTATACAGAGGGTGACAAATGTTGTTTTACAATAGAGACTGTGTCACCATTACAAAAGATACAAAGACGCAGACATCAGAGATATTCATGCCATATGCTTTTTTCGTATTATGTTTTGCAAGAAGAGCAGGTTTATGATATTATAGAAAAAGGCTGGGAAAGTTTCGATGCAGAGTCATATAACAATAAATCGGAGTTTATACAAAATTCACTTGTAGATATAAGTGGCGGAGGACTTAGGTTTACATCCGATAAAAATCTTAATATAGGTGATTACTTGTTTTGTCTGCTTAAAATTGATGATAAAGGCAGTGGTTTTCCGGTAATAGGAGAGGTAGTTTATTCCGATAGGTTTTTAAATGATAATGATAAATTTGATATTAGAATTAAGTATATAGGCATTACAGAGGATCAGCGCAGAGATGTTGTTGAATTTGTATTTTGGCTGGAAAGACAGAAGCTAAAGTAAATTTAGGTACTGTTCACATTCTATGTGCATTTTGGCGCTAAAAGCGCAACTCATCGAAAATGCATTTTTTGGCAAAATTGAGTGAATAGTAACAAATTGAGAGTTTGGAGGATTAAATCATGAAAAATATTTTGCTGGTTGATGATTCTGCACTTATGAGAAGGACTATCTCTGATATAATAAATATGGATGAACAACTTAGCTGCAAAAAGTGCGCCGTAAATGGCTTAGATGCTTTAGAGGTACTTGATGCAGGTGAAAAGTTTGATGCGATCATTCTGGATATTAATATGCCTAAAATGAACGGTATTGAGTTTTTAAGTGTGCTTAACAAACAGGGGCGCAAAGAAAAGGTCATTATAGTAAGTACAATTGCAAAAGAAGGTGCAAAGGAAACTATTGAAGCACTTGAGCTCGGTGCATTCGATTTTATTACAAAGCCGGGAAGCCTTACGGAAGCAAAAGGACTGTCATTTAGCCAAAGGCTTATTATGATGATATATGCGGCGACAGGGCTTAGTGTGCCTGATAATATTACTGCTGAAGTAAAAAAGAGTGAGGTTGTTGTAAATAAAAAACCGCAGGAATTTAAAAGTCAGATAACAAGACCATCTCTTGAAAGCAGTTCTGTATCAGTAAGAAAACTTAAATCAGACCGTTCAAGACATTCTAAAGCTGCACTGGGAAGTGGTGTAAGGAAGCTTGTTGCACTTGCATGTTCAACAGGAGGACCTAAGGCTTTACAGTATGTAATACCATTTCTTCCGGCAAATCTTGATGCACCGGTTTTACTTGTTCAGCATATGCCTGAGGGGTTTACTGCTTCACTTAGTAAAAGGCTTGATGAGCTTAGCAGGGTGAACGTAAAGGAAGCCGCAAATGGTGATATTATAAAAAAAGGAACTGTGTACATAGCTAAAGGTGGTTCGCAGATGCGCCTTGTTGAGAAGACAAAGAATGAGCATAGTCTTATAGTTACAAATGAGCCTGCCAGAAATGGACTTAAACCATGTGCAGACATTATGTATGAGTCTTTGGTTGACACTTCTTTTGATGAGATTACCTGTGTTATTATGACAGGAATGGGAGCAGATGGAACACAGGGCATATTACAATTAGAACAAACTAAAAAAATTTATGTTATAGGGCAGGATGCACAGAGTTGCACCGTATATGGTATGCCTAAAGCTATTGCTGATTCGGGTGCAGTAGATGAGGTTGCAACTTTAAAAGAAATTGCACAAGCAATAACAAAACACGTGGGGGTGTTATAAAATGGATGTAAGTCAGTATCTTGAGATTTTTATTGATGAGACAAAAGAACATTTGCAGACTTTGAGTGACCAGTTTATGGTTATTGAGCAAGAGCCTGAGAATATGGATGCCATTAACGAAATATTCCGTGCTGCCCATTCATTAAAGGGTATGGCAGGCACAATGGGATATAAGCGTATGCAGCGCCTTACGCATGATATGGAAAATGTGTTTCAGGAAGTAAGGAGCGGCAATATGACCGTTAAGCCTGAACTCGTTGATGTGCTGTTTCGTGGCTTAGATGCTCTTGAAAAATATCTTGACAATATTCTGGAGACATCTGACGAGGGTACAGAAGATAATGAAGAGATTATCAATACCCTTAACAGAATTGCAAATGGAGAAACAGGTGGTGCAGATGCACCTAAGGAGCAGCCAAAGGAAAGTGAACCGGCTAAATCAGAGGGTGGTGCCAGATATCAGGAGATACATATTAGTGATTATGAGAAAAATACTTTTGATAAGGCAAAAGAACAGGGGCAGAATGTTTTAGGTGTAACTGTCTATCTTCAAGAGACATGTATTTTGAAGGCTGCAAGAGCATTTCTTGTGTTTAAAGCACTTGAGGAGCTTGGTGAAGTTATAAAAGCAGTTCCGGAGGTTCAGGATATAGAAGATGAGAAGTTTGATATGGATTTCTCTCTTGTATATTTCACAAAAGAAAGCATAGAAAAAGTAAAATCTGTTATTGAGAATGTATCAGAAGTCAAAGAGGCCTTTGTTGGACCTTATGATGTGGATACTTCAGGAGCACAGGAAAGTGAGCCAAAGGCAGAAGAACCTGAAGAGTCTAAAGAGGAGGCAAAACCTGAGCAGAAGCCGGCGGCAAAGACAGGACAGGCAGCGGCAAAGACAGCAGAGAAGCCTGAGCAGGCTAAGCCTGCAGCTGCTAAGAAAGGTTCAAAGCCTGCCGTGGGACGTACGGTACGTGTTGATATTGAGAAGCTTGATGTACTTATGAACCTTGTAAGTGAGCTTATTATTGCCAAAAATGGGCTTGTATCTTCAAGTTCTGCAGAAGGTGAGATTAAGGATAATGCAGGATTTAATGAGCAGATAGAATATCTTGAGAGTGTAACAACAAGCCTTCATGAATCTGTTATGAAGGTAAGGATGGTGCCTATTGAAAGCGTTGTAAACCGTTTCCCTCGTATGATAAGGGATCTGTCTAAGAAGCTTAATAAGAAGATGGAGCTTCATATGTCAGGTGAGGAGACAGAACTTGACCGTACCGTTATTGACGAGATAGGTGATCCACTTCAGCATCTTCTTAGAAATTCAGCAGACCATGGGCTTGAGGAAAATGATGAGCGTATTGCTCTTGGCAAAGAAGAAGTCGGCAATATTTATCTTGATGCATATCAGGATGGTAATAATGTTAATATAGAGGTACGTGACGATGGTGCTGGTATTAACATAGAAAAGGTTAGAAATAAGGCTATAGAAAAGGGGACAATTACTCAGGAACAGGCAGAGGCTATGACTGACAAAGAGATTGTTGACCTTTTGTTTAAGCCAAGTTTTTCTACTGCTGAGAAGATTACTGATGTATCAGGACGAGGAGTTGGACTTGATGTTGTTAAGACAAAGATAGAAGGTCTTGGTGGCAATATTGAGTGTAAAACTGCACTTGGAGAAGGAAGTAGTTTCATTATAAGATTGCCTCTTACACTTGCTATTATTCAGGCACTTATGGTTGAGCTTGGAATGGAGAAGTATGCAATTCCTCTGGGAAGCATACAAACTATAGAAGATGTTCCTATTTCTGATATTAAGTATGTACAGACAAAAGAGGTTATTAACCTTAGAGGAAGTGTTATTCCGCTTATAAGGCTTGACCAGATACTTGATGTTGAACCAACAGGTGTAGAAGTTGAGAATCTCACTGTTGTTATTGTCAAGAAGGGTGATAAGTTTGCCGGACTTGTTGTAGATAATCTTATTGGACAGCAGGAGATAGTTATTAAGTCTATTGGAAGTTACATAAACTGCAGCAAGATGATTGGCGGCGCTACAATCCTTGGAGATGGTGAAATTGCTTTAATTCTTGAAGTCAATGCATTAGTATAAGGGAGGGCTAAGCGATGGAAGAAATAAATGACATACAAAATATTGAAGTTGCAGGGGAAGGAAAACAATATATAGTAGTCCGTATTGGTACAGAACAATATGGTATTGATATAAAGTATGTGGACAATATAGTAAGGAATCAGAGAATTACCAGGGTACCAAAAGCACAGCCGTATTTTAAGGGTGTTATAAACCTTCGTGGTGAGATAATACCAGTTATGAGCTTAAGGCTTAAATTTAATCTTGAACCTGACGAATATACAAATGCCACTCGTATAATTATTATAAAGCTTGAGTCACAGTCAGCTATTGGCATAATAGTTGATGAAGTAAAGGAAGTAGTAACGCTTGGGGAAAGTGCTATTGAAAGACCTAATGCTGCTGATACTTCCGATCCTATGAGCCAATTTTTAAGCGGTGTAGGCAAACATGGAGATGGTTTGATTTCCCTGCTTAATATCTCAGCTGTAATTGTTGGCAAAGAAGCATTGTAATCTGATCTGATAGGAAGTGTAGGAAAAAAGTATGGATGATATTCAGTTTGATGTCCTGACAGAAATAGGCAACATTGGAGCGGGTAATGCAACTACTGCATTATCCCAGCTCATTGACACTAAGGTGGATATGAATGTTCCAAAAGTTGAGATGCTTACATTTACCGAGTTCTCAGAGCTTGTGGGTGGAGCCGAAAATCTGGTTGCAGGAATTTTACTCTCTTTAGAGGGTGATGTTGACGGAATGATGATGTTTGTCGTTGAAAGCAAGGCAGCTCATATGCTTGTGAATCAGCTTATGGGACTTGGCAGTCCGTCTGATGTAAACAATAAGGATTTTAGTGATATTGAGGAATCTGCCCTTAAGGAGATTGGGAATATTATAGCAGGTGCATATTTATCATCTATCTCATCACTAACGAATATGTTGATTACTTCATCAGTGCCGTATCTTGCAGTGGATATGGCAGGAGCTATATTTAGTGTTCCGGCTATTGAATTTGGCAAGATGGGTGACAAGGCGTTATTGATAGAATCACGCTTTACTGACCTTGATGTGGATATTAGCGGTTATTTTATATTGATACCTACTCTTGAGTCATATAATAAAATGCTTAAGTCATTAGGGTTGTAGAGTTTGTGTATAAGTATAGGATAATAGGTGATAGATTATGGCAGAGATGATTAAAGTTGGAATGGCAGATTTAAATATATGTCATTCTCCTAATGCAATAACCACATTGGGACTTGGTTCATGTGTGGGTGTTGCTCTATATGATAAAACGACACAAATTGCAGGCCTGGTTCATGTTATGCTTCCGGATAGTACAAAGGTGAGGCAGAACCAGAATAAAGCTAAATTTGCTGATACAGGTATAGATTTGTTGATTCAAATGCTTGCAAAAGAAGGAGTAAGAAGACAGTCGCTTACTGCTAAAATTGCAGGAGGAGCGCAGATGTTTGCATTTAGTTCTGATAATTATATGCTTAGAGTCGGCGAAAGGAATGTGGAGGCTGTAAAAATGAAGTTAAGGTCTCTTGGGATAAGGATTTTAGCAGAAGATACCGGCCTTAACTACGGTCGTACGGTAGAATTTTTTCCGGCAACGGGGGATTTTGTCATTAAAGCTGTAGGAAAACCTGTGAGAACCATATAATGCAGGTTACGGTTAATTTAGGAGGGCTGTTTTTGTGAAATCAGAATATATTCCAAAGGTTATTACACTGCTTGCAGGTGTAGTGGTTTGTATTATATCTATAGCGAAACATATGGATACAACATATTCGCTTAAAATATTGCTTGCAACACTGATTATTTTTTACATAATAGGAAGTGTAGCGGGAAAAATAATTGATAATGTAAGAGAGAGCGACAGAGTGACCAAAATTGGGGATATGGCTGTTGAAGCAGAAAATCAGGAAGCTGATGCGTCTGAAATGGAGAATAAAGATAACTCAGCTAATGATACAGGAGAAGAAAAATAATATAAAGCGGCGATAGAAGGGATGTAGCTATTCTATGGATGAAAAGAGCAGAACTAGTTTATGGGAAGAGTATGCGCGTACTAAAGCTCCTGAACTTAGAGAGCAGCTTATAATTGAATATGCAGGGCTTGTTAAAATTATCGCAGGGCGGCTTGGAATGTATCTGGGCTATACAGTTGAATATGATGATTTGGTGGGATATGGTATTTTTGGATTGATTGATGCCATTGATAAGTTTGAACTCACTAAAGGAGTGAAATTTGAGACTTATGCCAGTCTGCGTATTAGAGGATCAATACTTGACCAGATACGTAAAATGGACTGGATACCTAGAACTCTCAGACAGAAACAGAAAAAGCTGGATCAGGCAATGAGTGATTTGGAAGCGAGGTTTGGGCGTGCGGCGACAAATGAAGAACTGTCAAAAGAGCTTGGTATTTCAGTGGAAGAACTTGAAGGACTTGTCAATCAGACACAGGTGGCAGGGCTTGTTTCGCTTGATGAATTTCTTGAACAGGGTAGTGAAGTAAAGGTTGAGATGGGCAATAAGCCCAGATTTGAACAGCCTGAGCAGGTGATAGAGCGGCAAGAGCTTAAAAGAATGCTTTCTGAAGCCATAAATGGTCTTACGGAAAATGAACAAAAGGTTATAGCATTTTATTATTTTGAAGAAATGACGCTTAAAGAAATAAGCAGTATTTTGGGAGTATCAGAATCGCGTGTTTCCCAGCTTCATACCAAATCTTTAAAGAAGATGAAGGAAAAACTTGGCAAGGAAAACATGGGTGTTTTTGGAATTTGGAATATATAAGCACAGACAGTCATGTTTGTGCTTATGTGTTATAGTGATAGATGAGGTGGTTGTATGAAGAGGAATGCTTTTTTTCAGTTAATACAGAGAGACGACGGAATGTATCTTAAGTCTTATCCTGCTGTTGATGGTGGGCAGCCATTAAAAAATGATGATATAATTCAGTATCTTTCAAAGAAACAGTATGCAGATGAGCTTGACTTATTGATTATTAAAAAATTTATGGATGAGGCATCCGAAAATGACAATGCAATGGTAAAGATTGCAGAAGGTACACAGCTTCCAGAAAATGAGTATGCAGTAATTTCAGTTGATGCTGGAAAGTGTATGGCAAAGATGAGGCTTTATCCCCCTTCAAATAATGGCAAAAGGCTAAGTAAAACAGATTTACTTGATTTAATTGGTCAGAATGGCATAAAATATGGTATAATAGAAAAAAACGTAGAGATGGCTTTAAAGGCAAGGCTGTATTGTATGGATATTCTTATTGCTAAGGCACAGCCGCCTGTTCAGGGAACTAATGCTGTTATTGATTATAATTTTGATGTAAATAAGACCAGTACACCTCAGATGGCAGAAGATGGAAGTGTTGATTTTCATAAACTTGATATGATAGAACGGGTTACAGAGGGGCAGCTTCTGGCAACACTTACGCCTGCTGTTTTAGGAGAAGATGGTATAGATGTATACGGTATGCCTATAAAGCCGGCTAAAGTATTCATAAAAACATTAAAGCATGGAAAGAATATTCATCTTAGTGAGGATAAGCTTCAGATGTTTTCTGATGTGTCAGGTGATGTTACTCTTGTAGATGATACAGTATTTGTGTCTAATGTATATGAAGTTCCTGCTGATGTAGGACCATCTACAGGCGATATTGATTATGATGGCAGTGTTGAAGTTAAGGGAAATGTAATTTCAGGATACACAGTAAAGGCAGAGGGTGATATTACTGTAAATGGTGCGGTAGAAGGATCAACACTTATTGCAGGTGGAAAGATAGTATTAAAAAGAGGTGTTCAAGGTATGGGTAAGGCACTTCTTGAAGCAAGTGGTGATGTAATAAGCAATTTTATAGAAAGCTCCAAAGTAAACAGTGGCGGCAAGGTTATTTCTGATGCCATTATGCACAGTAATGTTACTGCACAGAGTTCAGTTGTGGTACGTGGTAAGAGGGGACTTATCGCAGGAGGTCAGGTAAGGTCAGCAGAGAAGATTGAGACTAAAACTGCAGGTTCTACAATGGGAACTCAAACAGAGCTTGAAGTAGGTATGGATCCTACAATTCTTGACAGATATCATATAATAGAAAAGAACATCAAAAATTTAAGCGAGGAGAAGGAAAAGATAGTTCAAAATCTTCAAATACTTAATAAAAGGCTTAAGGCAAAGGGAAAACTCGATGATGAAAAGATGAAGATGTTAAAAGAGGGTACATTAAGAATTAAGGAAATTGATGCTGAGATGAATGCTAATTCAGAAGAGTATGATGCTCTGGAGCTGGAGATAGAGAGGTATAACGGAGCAGGCAAGATAATTGTTGATGATATTGCTTATCCGGGTGTGAAGCTGACTATTTCAAATGTAGTAAGTTTTATACATACGGAAACGCATCACAGTGCCTTTGTGCGTGAAGGAGCAGATATTCGCGTGAAAGGCATATAAAGGAGGGGGTTTTATGTCAATAGGCATCGATTATATTACTATGCCGCCTAAGTCTCAGGAGGTATCACATATACAGCAGTCTGAACAGACAAAGCTGTATAATGAGGAACAGCAGATTGCAACACAGTTTGAAAATGTAGTAAAGCAGCAGTCAGAAACTACGATAAGACGGCGTGATGTAGAAAATGAAGAGCTGAAAAATGAGGAGAAAGAGAATAAAAAGAAAAAGAAAAGAAAAATGAAAACTTCTGTAACAGGAGAAAAAAAAGAAGAGGAAGAGAAAGAGGCAAAAAATCCGTTGCAGGGAAGACTATTCGACATGAAGATATAGATATTTATTATAAGTATTAATGGTGCGTGTTTAAGCGTAAGTGCGCATTTACACGCACTTGTTGATATAAGATATTGTTATTGTACAGGAATGGGGTAGAAGATGACAATTTTAGAGATAGTGATGATTATAATAGGGCTTGGTGCTGTGATTGTAAGCTTTAAGGTATCAGATAATATAAGTGCACCTAGTTCTTTAGGTACTAATGATGAGGCTTCTAGTGCTAAGCTTGATGAAAAGTTTGATGAGGCTTTTAGCATATATGAAGAAAAGATTAGTGATAAAATAGAAGAAAATTTGTTTCTTGTAGATGAAAAGCTTGTAAGCATGTCTGAAGAAAGAATTAAAGGTCTTGATGATTATACCAAACAGGTTATTGACAAAATAGAAAAGAATCATGCAGATGTTGTATTTTTATATGATATGCTTAATGAGAAAGAAAAAGAGATAAGGGAACTTGTTCATGATGCTGATTTGACAAAGGCTGATGTACGAGATGAGCTTGCAAAAGAATATCAGGAGTTTAAAGAATACATTGATAAAATTTCTGATATTAAGAAATCTCTTGAACTTGAGACAATTCAATATAAAAAAGCAGCTTCTTCAATGAATAAGACAGATAATGATACACTTATAGATGCATCAGATATATTTGGCGAGGATATTTATAAGAAAAATCTATCAGAGGAGATACTTCCAGAAGAGATATTGTCAGATAGTACATTGCCTATAGAAGCATTATCGGAGGGAATCTTACCAAAGGAAATATCAGCACAGAGTAAAGATATATCTTTGCAAGAAGTACTATCAGAGGAAGTTGCAGGACAGAATATATCAGATGAAGTGCTTCTGTCTTTTGACAATAATATAGATAATGGAAATAATATATCAGAAATATATGACAGCGACAGAACTGTTGTTATGGATAACAATAGTCTTAGTGGCAGTCCGGTAAATGATTATAGTACGGTGAATGACTCAGTAAATCACAATGATGAGATAATTGCTCTTTATAAAAAAGGACGTTCTATTCTTGATATATCAAAAATGCTTGGCATAGGACAGGGCGAGGTTAAATTTGTAATAGATATGTATGAAGCGAGTTAAAGTGTGTTTGATGTATTACGGTTAAAAGAAAGTGAGAATTTACAATGAATAAAAAATCATTTTTAAGGGGCTTTGGTACGGGTGTTCTTTTTACAGCAATTATACTAGGCATATCATTTCTTGTAAGAATGTCAGATGCTCAGATAATTTCACGGGCAAAGAAACTTGGAATGTCATTTGAATCATCAGGGCAGAAGACAGCGATTGCAACACCAGAAGCACCACAAGTGTCAGCAAATCCTTTGGAGGAACCAAAGACAGATAATGAAAACACTACACCGCCAGAAATTTCAAAGAAGCCGGAAGGCTCAAAAGTACCTGCTGCTTCAAAGGAACCAAAAAGTACTAAAAAGCCTAAAGCAACTAAAAGTCCATCGGAAGAATTTGATGATGCCAAAAAAGATGCAAATAAAAAGGCAAATGATGCAAAAAAGAAACTTACAATAAATGATGGTGACTGGGCAGGAAAGGTAAGCCAAGAGCTTGAAAAGATGGGAATAATAGACAGTTCTGCAGACTTTGACAAGTATCTTGTAGACAATGGTTATAGTGATATAATTCGTTCAGGTACATATGATGTGTCACCTGATGATTCATTTCATGATATAGCAGAAAAGATAACAGCTGGGTTTTAATTATATGAACTAACGTGTTTAAAAAATATTTTTAAACACGTTTTTTAAGTAAAGGAGAATTTTATTATGAGATTTAGACCATGTATTGATATTCACAATGGACATGTAAAACAGATAGTTGGCAGCAGCCTTAGTGATAATGACAGCAGGGCTGAGGACAATTTTATTTCAGAGTATGATGCTGGGTATTATGCAAATATGTATAAACATGATGGACTTTATGGAGGGCATATTATTCTTTTAAACCCATCCGGCAGTGAATATTATGATAGCGATATCAAACAGGCAAAGAAGGCGCTTGAAGTCTTTAGAGGAGGTATGCAGCTTGGTGGTGGTGTAAATTCTGATAATGCAGCAGATTTTCTTGATATGGGTGCGTCCCATGTAATAGTTACATCATATGTATTCAGGGAGGGAATTATTGATTATAAAAGGCTTGAAAGACTTGTTAGTGCTGTAGGGCGTGAGCATATTGTGCTTGATTTAAGCTGCAAAAATGTAAATGGTGACTATTATATTGTAACAGATAGATGGCAGAAGATTACGAATGAAGTTTTAAATAAGAAATTAATTAAAGCGCTTAGCGAATGTTGTGATGAGTTTCTTGTTCATGCAGTAGATGTAGAAGGAAAGGCTTTAGGGGTAGAAAAAGCTGTTGTTGAAATTCTTGGAAGCTGTGAAGATATAAAGATTACATATGCGGGAGGTATACATTCTATAGAAGATATTAAATTTATACGGGAGCATGGCAGGGGAAAAGTTGATTTTACAATAGGAAGTGCTCTTGATTTGTTTGGTGGCAGTATACCATATAAATTGTGTACCCTACAACAGTGGTAACAAATTTTGTAATCTTAATTACAATATATAT
>CAMWXG010000038.1 GCA_947178155.1 uncultured Lachnoclostridium sp. | reverse complement strand
AAAAAGAAGATAACTGTAAAATGAAATGAAGTTAAAAGGGTTATAACTACAATACATAAAATTTTATAGGAAATATCTATAATATAGATTGTATATATTACTAATAATAATGATCGGAGGTTTTTTATGTTGGTAAACAAGAGGAAAAAGATATTATGTACAGCATTATGTGCATCTATGGTCCTAACAGGAATTGGTACAGGAATAACAGAAAATATAGTAGTTGTATCTGCTTCGGGTACTAATATTTTGGACAATGCATCATTTAAGACAGATACTGAAGGTTGGTTTGCAACAACAGCAGATACAGCAAAACTGGAATTTATTAATGATGGAAAAGGGCATGATGAGGATAGTGGGTATGTAAAAGTGACAGAAAGGTCTGATACATGGAATTCACTTGCGCAAACTATTAAAGACAAGGTAAAAAACAAAACAAAGTATAATTTTAGTTGTTGGGTTAAACTTGGTGAGGAATATACAGCAGAATCAACAGTAAAAGCAGGTCTCACAATACAGTCAACAGGTGATAATGGTGGTGAACCCGTTTATGATGGCTGGGGGATATCAGGTAATACTGTTACAGCATCTAAAGATGAGTGGAGACAGATAAGTGGAAGTTTTACTGCAAACTGGACAGGTGATCTTACTGATCTTCAGTTTAAAGTTGCTGATGAAACATGTAAAAATTCATTTTATGTAGATGATCTTTCAGTTACAGAGAATGCTGTGGATTTATCAATAGAAAAAGACATACCTTCATTAAAGGATTATTTTGTTTCTAAAAGTACAAATTATGATTTTAAAGTAGGTGGTGCACTTACAGCAGATATCCTCACTAATGACAACAAGATGCAGCTTGTGCAGAAACATTATAACAGTGTAACAGCAGGCAATGAAATGAAGCCAGATTATATTATTAAGGGAATTAATGATGATGGAAGCCTTAAGCTTGATTTTACAATTCCTGATACTACACTTGATGCTTTTTGGAAGTATAACCAAGGTAAAGCTGAAAAAGACCAGATATATATACGTGGACATGTGCTTTGCTGGCATTCACAGACACCAGAAGTTTTCTTTAAAGACAAAGCAGGAAAACTTCTTACTAAGGAAGATATGAATAAAAGACTTGAAGAATATATAAAGGCTGTAGCGGAGCATGTTCAGACAAAATATCCAGGCTTGGTTTATTGCTGGGATGTTGTGAATGAAGCAGTTGTTCCTGAAGATGGTGAAGTGGGTGGAATAAGGAAAGTAAATAATGGTGTTGAAACATATTACCACCAGATTTATGGCAGTAGCAATGAGTATATTATTAATGCTTTTAAATATGCTAATAAATATGTAGACTCATCTGTAAAACTTTTTTATAATGATTATGGCGAAACAGACAAAACGAAAATGGAATGTATATGTAATCTTGTAGATGCTATAAAGGATGCAGAAGGTACAAGGATTGATGGCGTTGGAATGCAGGCACATTATTCAATGGAAGCTCCTAGTGCCAATGAATTATACACAGCAATTACAACATATGCAAAACATGTAAATGAGGTACAGATTACTGAGCTTGATATGCTTGCAAGCAAAAGTTATGACGGCAGCGTTGCACAGAAAGAAACAGAGGAAACAAAACAGGCATACCGTTATAAAGAAATAATTGATACCATTCTTAAAGCTAAAGATGATGGTGCTAATGTTACAGCTTTGGTATTCTGGGGTGTGGCTGATGATGATTCATGGTTGATTTCTCCAGAGTTTTCACAGGGAAGGAATAATATGCCACTTCTATTTGATGAAAATCTTAAAGCAAAGCCAGCATATTGGGGTATTGTTAATCCGGGTAAACTCATGCCTGCCATTAATGAAGCAGATGTATTACAGAGTGAGAGCAATGATTGGAATCTTGCAACACCTATTAGCATTGGTACAGATGGAAATTCATCAATGAAACTGTTGTGGAAAGATGGAAAATTTTGTGTACAGGTAACTGTTAAAGACAGTACCAATGATGATAATGATGAGATAAGATTTTACTTGGATAAAAATAATTCAAAGGCAGAGAATACAGAGAGTGTTGAGATTGTCGTTATAAAGAGGAGTGATGCAGAAACTATTAGTGGTGGATATGTAGTAGAAAAAGAGTTTGATATTACTGGCAAATCTGCTAATGATAAAATAGGATTTGATGTAGTGGTTACAGATGGTTCATCCAATACTGCACAATGCTGGAATGATATTCAGATGAAACAGAGTGAAAGAAGTAAATATTATGGGACACTGTCATTAAAACCATTCATGGTTGTTGTGAAAGGAAGTGCAAATATTGATGGTGTAATTGATGATATTTGGAATAGTGTAGAAGCACATAAACTCACAGTGAATTCAAACCCATCTGTTAGTACAACAGGTACTGTAAAAACAATGTGGGATGAAGAGTATCTTTATGTACTTGCTGAAATTAAAGATGAATGTCTAAACAAAGATAGTGCTAATACATGGGAACAAGATTCATTTGAGATATTTGTAGATGAAAATAATGGTAAGACTGACACATATGAAAATGATGACTGCCAATATAGAATTAATTTTGATAATGAATTAAGTTTTAATGGTGCAAATTGTAATGATACTAATATCCAGAGTGCAACAAATAAAACCGGCAATGGCTATATAGTAGAGGCAAAAATTAAGTTTAATACTGTAAAGGGAGCAGAGAATAACCTTATAGGTATTGATTTCCAAATAAATGATGCGGATGTGTCAGGCATACGTATTGCCACAATTAACTGGTATGATGCATCAGGTATGGGATATGCTAAGCCAGAAGTATTTGGCACAGCTAAACTTGTAGGGGCAGATACATCTAAAACAGATATAAGTATTGCAAAGGTTACTGGTATTAAAGATTATAGCTATACAGGAAAAGAAATTAAGACAGAATTAACTGTAGAGACAGATGATAAAAAACTTGTAGAAGGTACAGATTATATATTAAGTTATAAGGATAATATTGATTCAGGAAATGCAACTGTTGTAATTATTGGTTGTGGGAATTATACAGGACAAATTTCTAAGCAGTTTAAAATTGTGAAAGCTAAACAGAAAATTACTGTTAAAAAATCTTCTTATAAGAAAACTACCAATGTCAAAAGTTTTAAATTAACAGGAATAAGTGGATATGGAAAATTAAGTTATAAGAGTTCTAAAACAAAAGTTGTAACTGTTAATAAAAATGGAAAGGTAAAAATTAAAGGGATTGGAACAGCAAAAATTACTGTTATAGCGTCAGGTGATAAAAACCATAAAAAAGCAAAAACAGTTATAAAGGTTAAAGTAGTTGGGAAGAAATAACTAATACAGTATTGTATGAATGATATTTCAAACACAAAATATTATTTCCAATGGAAAAATGTTATAATAAAGCAAAAGGTCAGGACAGATAATGCCTCCTGACCTTTTGCCTTAGGTTTATTACTATAAGCTTATTTGAATATTTATAGATAAAATATAAATAACTAGGAGAATAAATATATGAAAAATGAAATAGTAGCTGAAAATCCTATTTTAAAGCAGGATTATCCAGATGTAGATGTAATAAGGGTTGATGATACTTATTATATGATTAGCACAACAGTACATTTTATGCCTGGAGGAGTTATTTTAAGATCATATAATCTGATAGACTGGGAAATTGTAAGCTACGTATTTGAAACTTTGGATAATACTCCGGGACAGTTGTTGGATGGCAGTTCTAATATATATGGAAAGGGAATGTGGGCAGCTTCCTTGAGATACTATAAGGGTACTTTTTATGTGTGTTTTGTGGCGAATGATACACATAAGACATATTTGTACCAGACAGATAATATTGAGGGATTATGGAAAAAGCAGGAGGTCAGAGGATTTTATCATGATTGTTCATTGTTGTTTGATGATGATGAAAGAATATATATTGTATATGGGAATAAAAATATATACCTGACAGAATTGTCTCCAGATTTAAAAGGACCAAAAGAAGGCGGGCTGCATCGTTTGATTGTAGAAGATAAAGACAATCCAAGATTGGGGTATGAAGGGGCGCATTTTTATAAAATAAATGGAAGGTATTATGTTTTTTTGATTCATAGTTTAAAAGATGAATGGTTCAGGACAGAAGCGTGTTTTTCTTCGGATTCCTTAGAAGGGGAGTTTATTGGAGGTGATGTAATATGTGATGATATGGGTTATCACCATTCTGGTGTGGCACAGGGAGGGATTGTGGATACTCCAGATGGAAAATGGTATGGCATTATGTTTCAAGATAGAGGAGCATCTGGAAGACTTCCAGTGCTTGCCCCAATGCATTGGTATAATAAACGGCCAGTATTTGGAATTGATGGGAAAATACCACGTTTAGTAAATACCATGGATACAAGACCAGGATATATATATGAGCCGCTTTATGCTTCAGATGATTTTGATTATCCAATAACAGAAGATGGAAAAGTACATCTAAAAAAAGTATGGCAATGGAACCATAATCCACATGACAGATTATGGTCCACAAGTGAGCGGAAGAGGGCGCTGCGGCTACATTCAGGGAAAATCTGTGAAACTTTGGACAAGGCTTATAATACGCTTACACAAAGAACAACAGAGCCGGAAAGTAGTGTAACAGTAATTGTTGATGGTTCTCATATGAAGAATGGAGATTATGCCGGAATTACAGCACTTTTGGGATGCTATGGAGCAGTGGCTCTTACATACAGTAATGGAATTTATGAAATTGTAATGCTTGGAAAGGAGCCACAAAATAATAATTTAAATAGTGCATTTGGAGAACAACAGGAAGAAAAGGAATATGCGAGGGTGGCAGTTTACGGACCAGTAATACGTTTGAAATGCAAGGTTAAGTATAAAGATGGGCTGGATATAGCAGAATTTTTCTATGAGCGGGAAGGAAAGTGGATTATGGTAGGTATCCAGCATAAGCTTATTTTCAAATTGGACCATTTTACTGGTTGCCGTTTTGGGATTTTTTATTATTCGATAAAAGAAATAGGCGGTTATGTTGATTTTATGGATTTTAAGTATAGTGCCAAAATCTGAACTGTAAAAAAATATTCTAAAAAAGATAAGAAAATAGTTATATAATGAGACAGCGGACATAGTATTCCTTGCAGGAAAACTAAGGTCTGCTGTTTTTGTTATAATGTCATAGGACAACTAATGTCAGGAATATAGTTTTTATACAGGGAGGTGATTCTAATGCAGGTACAGGATGATATTAATACAAAGAAAGAAACATTATGGGATATTGATGAAATAGATATAAATAAATTTGATACCATAGAAAATAAGACAGAGGAGTTTACAAAGGATACAGGTGGCAATATAGCATCACATATAAATGAAGGATATGTGGTAAGGAATTATTTTGCTGATGGGGGATATAGTGCAACAGAAGCATTTATAAATTATATTAAAAAAATCGCAGAAATTAATTATTAGAAGTGCGTAAAAGCCATATAATATGGTAATTTATAAACAGGACTAAAAGTGGAATTCCTGGTTTTATTATCATTTATGTGGCTTCCTGCTAATTAATAATAAAGTCAGGAGTGAAACGTATGAATATGGAACATGTTTATAAAGCTGCATTGTATCTTAGGTTGTCAAAAGATGATACAGATATTGATGGCAGTCTAAAAAAAGAGAGTAACAGTATTGGAAGCCAGAGGAATCTATTAAAGGCATATATAAAAAAACACGATGATGTGGAAATATATGGAATTTATATTGATGACGGATATTCTGGTTTATCTTTTGGTGACAGACCAGAATTTCAGAGGATGCTGTCGGATATATATGCCAAGAAAGTGGACTGTGTAATTGTAAAAGACCTTTCGAGATTTGGACGGGATTATATTGAAACTGGGCGGTTTATACAAAAAACCTTTCCGGCTTTTAATGTCCGTTTTATTGCTGTTACGGATAATTATGACAGTCTGTATGCAGACAAGGCAGTTTCTTCTCTTGTGGTACCAGTAAAAAATTTTGTAAATGACAGTTACTGCAGGGACATTAGTGTGAAAGTACGGGCATGCCAAAAAGTAAAACGTCTTGAGGGGCAGTGTATTTCTGCATTTGCAGCATATGGGTATATGAAAGATCCAAATAATAAAAATCATCTTATTATTGATAAATATGCAGCAAGTATTGTGAAAATGATTTTCAGATGGAAAATGGAGGGCATGAGCCTTTTAGCAGTTGCGAAAAAATTAGATTCGTTTGGCATTCTTTCTCCGGCAGAATATAAAAAATCAACAGGGCTTAAATATTCAACAGGGTTTAAGACTGCAAAAACAGGGAAATGGTCTGCTGTGTCGGTAAAGCGTATATTAACAGACAGGGTTTATATAGGTGACATGGTGCAGGGAAAGCGTGAAAAAATCAGTTATAAGATGAAAAAGCGAATTGTGAAACCGAAAGATGAGTGGGTATGTGTGAAAGGTACACATGAAGCAATTATTTCTGAAAATGATTTTGATATTGTGCAGGAACTTTTAATGTATGATGGCAGGTCATCTGCTGGTACAAATACAGCAAACTTTTTTTGTGGGGTTTTATTCTGTGCAGACTGTGGCGCGCAGATGGTTAAAAGGATAAGCAGGTATAAGGACAGGCAGAAAGTTTTTTATATATGCCAGACTAAAAATCAGTCTGGGGGATGTACAAGGCATAGCATCATGGAGGAAACATTAAAGAGTATTGTTTTTAAAGAGATTGTTTTTTGGACAGATTTAATGGCATATTATTATGATATATTGGATTTTGCAAAACAGCCAGATATGGATTACAGCAAAGTGTTTGAGCATAATGTACAGACTGGTGTGCTTATTGATGAATATAACAGGTATTACAGTCTGAAAAGCGGGCTGCTTTCTGACCTTAAAGCCGGGCTTGTTGATAGAGAAGAATTTGCACAATTTAGCAATATATATGAAAATAAGTGCAAAGAACTGGAAAAGGAAATTAAAAGTCAGAAAGAACTTTTAAAAAGTATATTACATAATGAAACACTTGCAAAGTCCAAGCTGGAGAAATTCCGGGAAACAGCAGAAATCAATGAATTGACAAGGGAACTGCTGGTTACTATGGTAAGAAAGATATATGTACATGAAGAAAAAGAGATTGATATATTATTTCGTTTTTCAAACATGCTCTAGAAAAATATGGAGCCTTGTTTAAGATGGCATGCACAGATGCGTTGGTACAGGAGGGGTATAGATGGCAAGGACAGCAAAAAGATGCCAGAAAACAGAAACGGGATATAAGCAGTTAAATCTTCCTGTATTTTCTGTTGGTATATACAGTAGAATTTCAGTTGATAGCAATGAACATAAAACAGAAACTATAGAAAACCAGATAGAGATTGTTAAGCAGTTTGTCAAGAAAAATAACAGCAGCATGGAACGTAAAATGGAGCTTAAGATATATGATATTTATGTTGACAGGGGGATTACAGGTACATCTTTTGACAGGAAAGGTTTTGTACGTATGATGGAAGATGTAAAAGAACACAAAATTAATTGTATTATTGTTAAAGATTTATCACGTTTTGGCAGGGATTATATTGAAACAGGCAATTATATTGAGAAAATTCTTCCATTTTTGGGATGTCGTTTTATTGCAATTACTGACGGGTTTGATTCAATGTCAGGAAATGCGCCGGAAAATAAACTTACAATGAATATTAAAAACCTTGTTAATGACCTGTATGCAAAAGATATATCAAAAAGGTCAGCACTTGCAAAAAAAATGGCAGCTCAGGCAGGTTCTTATATTGGAAGCTTTGCACCTTATGGTTATAATGTTGTAAATGTAAATGGTATACGGAAATTAGTTGTGGATAATGAATGTGCTGGTATTGTGTGGTTGATATTTGAAAAATATGCAGATGGTTGTTCCTATAATGCTATTATTTCTTATCTGTACAAAAATAGAATCCATAGGATTAGTGATTATAAAAAGTACCATCATGTATATTGTGTAAATGGTGAAACTTTGCACCAGTGGGGGCAGAATGTAATAAAGGAATTATTAAGCAACCCTGTATATACAGGCAGCCTGATACAATGTAAAAAAAGTGCAGAGGTATATAAAGGACAGAAGAAAATATTACCAAACAATAAAGACAAATGGGTTAATGTAAGGAATACACATGAAGCAATTATAAATGAAGAGTTGTTTGAAAAAGTACAATATATGCTTAGAAAAACTGTTAAATACACATCAAAACACTATACAGATAAAAGAACGGAAAATATTTATCGTAATATCTTATACTGTGGTATCTGTAGAAAACGTATGCACCCTGTTTGTTATGAATGCAGGGGAAAAGATGAAAGGCACTTTTCTTATTATTGCAGGAACGCTTATATGGTTGATGTAAGAAAGTGTGTTAAAAATTACATAAGGGAAGAACAGTTAGACATTTATGTCATAGAGCAGTTACAGCAGGTGCTAAAATTGCAAAAGATAAAGACAAAAGACTGTATACAGATAAATAATTCTTTATGTAGTCAGAAAATAGCAGGATACATGGAAGAAGAAAAAGAGCTTGTTGAAGTTTATGCAAAGGCTCAAGAAGAATGTGCTTTGAAATTCATGAAGTATAAAGAAGGTGAAGCTGCAAAGGAAGAATACATACAGTCCAGGCAGTATAAAAAAGCCCAAGAAGATTTTTTGGGAAAGAGGAGAGCAGAGTTAAATAAAAAAGTCCAGGATTGTAAATTACAAGCAGAAGAAAAGAATCGGTTTTTAATGTCAATTTTGAAAGCAGAAAAATGTAGGAAACTGGATATATATTTGGCAGAAGCACTGGTTGAAAAGATATTTGTTTTTCCTGATGGCATTATTGAAATTTATTACAAATTTGCAGATGGAGGTGTACAGGTTGCAAAATAATTACAGTAAAGGAATAGTTGCTGGTTATTACCGCCTGTCTGTGGAAGATGATGGTATAGACACAGAGAGCAATAGTATTTTAAGCCAGAGGACACTTGTGCAAAAATATATTACTGACCATAAGGAGTTTGCAGAATATGGCTTTTGTGAATTTTATGACGATGGATATTCTGGTACAACAATGGACAGACCAGGCATGCAGGAACTTCTTGCAGGGATAGAGAATAATATAATACAATGTGTTATTGTAAAAGATATTTCCAGGTTTTCAAGAGATTATATAGAACTTGGAACTTATATGGAACACATTTTTCCGTTTATGCGGGTAAGGTTTATTGCCATTACAGACCACTATGACAGTAATGATTATATAGGGACTGTAGGTATAGATATTGCTTTTAAAAGTCTTCTATCAGATTTTTACTGCAAAGATGTTTCAGATAAGGTTAAAAGTTCACTGGAGGCAAGAAAGAAACAAGGCAAATATGCCACAGGTTCTGTATCTTTTGGATATATGAAAAATAAAGACAACCCTCAGGAGCTTCTGGTGGTACAGGAAGAGGCAGAGGTAATAAAATATATCTTTTCTTTATCAATAGCAGGTAATAATCTTATAGAAATCTGTAAAACCCTTAATGATGAAGGAGTAAAAACCCCTCTTGAATATAAAAATTCCAGAAAAAAACAGTACAGGAAAGAGTTAGAACAGAAGCATAAATATTGGCAGCCTTCGGTAGTTAGGACAATTCTCACAAATGAAACTTATACAGGCAGTATGGTTTATAATAAAACGAAACAGGCAGGTGTTGGTTCAAAAAAGAAAATATTAAAACCACGCAGTGAGTGGAAAGTGTTTCCAAGACATCATACTGCTATTATAGACAAGGAAACTTTTGACAGGGTGCAGGACAAATTTTTACATAATAAAGAAAAGGGGCGTATACCTTTTTTACATCCACTTAAAGGAAAGGTTTATTGTGCATATTGTAACAGGTGCTTAAGGGTTGCAAAATTGTCAAAAGGAAGGCTGTCATTATATTGTGCCAACAGGAAGCTGGAAAGTGGCGGCCAGTGTATACAAGAATCTATTAGAAATGAATGGCTTAAAAGTGTTATATTAAAAGAAATACAGTTACAACTAGGGCAGCTTGTAGATATGGATATAATTATGAAAGAAACTGAAGCAGGATACAAGAGTATAAAGATTAAAGAAAAGATATTACTGGCAAAGCTGGAACATGGTGCAGAGAAATGTATACAGGAAAAAGCATATAACCTTGAAAAATACCATAAAGGAATTATTACAAAAGAAGAATTATTTGAAAGACGGTACAGGATAATGGAGCAGATTGAAGAAATAAGGAAAAAGCAGGAAGAGTTAGAAGAAAGGTTATGTGGTTGTATTGAAGAAGTACAAAATAAGCAAAAAGGATACAAAAAACTGTCTGTATATTACGGCTTTGATGCTCTATCAACAGAAATGATAGAAGCATTTATAAGTAGGATAGTGGTGGATAATCAGAAAAATATTGATATCTTTTGGACGTTTAGCCAGTAGTGACAAGGATAGCATATATTTGACGCCATAGGGTGTTGTGCGTGGTAATGACTATTCAATGAATACAATTTCCATACAGAAATATCTTATTCGGGGTGCAGACTCTGAAGGGGTTACAGAGGCAAACAGGCTTTGGGGCAATGGGACTCTTGATTTGTATGGTGTATTTGAAAGGCTTAGGGGTAATTAATTAATTTATCACGCAGAATGGCTGTCATTTTTAATAGTTTTTACATCACGCAGTAAAACCTTATAACGGAGATTTGCAGCGTTTATTTCATATATATAGCTATCAATTAAATCAGGATCATTAACATTTTGCAGCCCGGTATATGCGTTTTCAAAATTTTTTTGGGCTTCAAGTAGAGCTTTCTTTAAGAAATCCTCTTTTTTAGGAGGGTTTCTTTTCTTCTTTGTTTTCATAAATAACATAACTAGTCCTTTCAGGCAGTTGAACAACATTCCAATATAATTATAGACTCATTATGGAAGAAATATGCAGATAAATTAAAAAAAGCAAATTGTATATGTATTTTTTGAAGACATGTCTAATAAATATAAAGTAAATTATAAGACATGCAATGTGAAAGGTGGTATATAATTGTGAATACAATATATATAGTTGTATTTTTGGGCTTATATGTAATCATAGGTAAAGTATTCAATTTAAACCTATTGTCAACAACTTTAAACTTAATGTTAAGGGTGCTTCTAGGTATAGTATTTATTAGCTTTGCAAACTATATTCTTTATTTTTCAGGAGCAAAGCTGCATGTAAATATTAATGAAATCAGCATGACCATTTCGGCATTTTTGGGTATATCCGGCATAATTTTTCTTTTTATTTTTCAGTGGTTTTTAACAATGATGTAAATATAAAGTTGTAAAAAGTGCATAACGATACATCTGTTTGACAAAAATTTAAAAGCGTGTTATATTGTCAGCACACTTTGACGGGGAGGCATATAAATGGGTGAAATTGTTATGGTAAATGTTCTAATATTTGCTGGATTAAGTGATTTAATGGACTATAAAATTAGAAATCCTATTATAGTTTTTGGCTGGATATCTGCTATATGCCTTAGGATGTGGCAGACTGGAATCTATGGTTTTGCAAAAGGAATTATATGTATCATCATACCTGTTATTATATGCTGGCCTTTGTTTATTACAGGTGGTATAGGAGCTGGAGATATTAAGCTTTTGTCTGTGATAAGCGGAATATATGGCGTTAAATTTCTTGGAAAAGTGTCTGTACTGCTGCTGATATTTGCAGGTGCAATATCTTTGCTGTATTTGATAAAAAAGAAAGTGTTGATACAAAGGGTTAAGAAGTTTCTTTTTTATCTTACAGACATTGTGCACAATAGAGGAGAAGTTCAAAAGTATTATCAGCGTGGGCGTGATGGAACAGAATTTGCCATACCGCTTACTCCAATTACAGCAGCAGCGTATTTTATGGTAATGATATTATTCAGATGAAAGGAGGGAAAATTATTGAAGAAATTGCTGCTTGCTGTTCTGGCAGAGGAGGTATATGCGAAAAGATTTGCTGATTATATTAATCATCACAAGAATAATTTTATAGAACTTATGATATTTACAACAGTGCGAAGTCTGTCAGATTATATTAAAAATAGTATTATAGATATATTACTTTTTGATAATATAATTGCTGAACATATACCTGAAGATAAGAATATTCATAAAATTATTATATTGTCTGAGGGTGAAGGTGTAAAAGAAGGAAATGGTTATCCTGTCATATTTAAGTTTCAGTCTGCGGATATGATAGTGAAAGAGATATTAAATGATGCTGCAGAAGATGATAAAATAAAAAAGCTGTCAGTAGGCTGTATCCATATGCAGACAGAATTTATTGCAGTGTTTTCACCATTTGGCGGTGCTGGTGTTACTGGCTTTGCACAGAATATGAGTAGCAGCATGGGGATTAGTAAACCAACATTATATATAAACCTTGAAGTATTTGATGGATTTGCAGAATTTGCGGATGAGGGAGATACAGACAGGAGATATATAAGAGGGATGTCAGAAGTGGTTTTTTATATGAAGCAGAATAAGGATAAGCTTGCTTTTAAGCTCGAATCGGTGATAAAGAAAGCTGATAATTATAGTATGATACTTCCTGTAGAGGATTATAGGGATTTGTACAGTATTAAATACAAAGACATAATGCTGCTTATAGGTGTATTATCAGATGAAATGCCATATGAAAAAGTAGTGTTTGATATTGGATATATTAATGATGTATCACTTAAGCTTATGAATATGTGTGACAGGCTTATAATGCCAAAGCCAATAAATACAGTACAGCAGAATAAGTATAATGCATTTATAAGGCTTCTTATGCGTGAGAAGTTAGACAGGCTTAAGGATAAAATCAGACTTGTGAATATGCAGGAGTAACAATAAAGGGGTGATATCAGATAAATATCATGGAATTGGAAGAAATAAAAAAGAAATTACAAGAGCAGTTAATCAGAAGCGTGGAGCAGAAGAACTTTTCATCAGATGATGAGATATATGGACTTACAGAAGAATATGTGCTTAAAATGGGACAATTGGTTTATATATCTGCTGAGGAGAAAAAATATCTTGTAAAAAGTGTTTATAATTCTATACGCGGACTTGATGTTTTACAAGAGATAGTTGACAATCCTGATATAACAGAAATAATGGTTAATGGTGCTGAACACATCTTTATAGAAGAAAATGGAAGGCTTATGGAATATTCAGAGCATTTTGAAAGTATTCAGAAGTTAGAAGATGTGATACAGCAGATTGTGTCAAAGGTTAATAGGATGGTAAATGAAGCAAATCCTATTGTAGATGTAAGACTTTTAGATGGTTCCAGGGTAAATATTGTACTTCCACCTGTTGCATTAAACGGACCTATAGTAACTATACGAAAGTTTCCCAAAGAGCCAATTACTATGGATAAGCTTATACAAATTGGTTCAGTTAGTATAGAGGCTGTAGAATTTTTAAAAGCTTTAGTAAAGGCAAAGTATAATATATTTATCAGTGGAGGAACAGGAAGTGGCAAAACAACTTTTTTAAATGCACTTTCAAACTATATTCCCTCTGACGAACGTATTATTACAATAGAGGATTCAGCAGAACTTCAAATACGTGGTATACCAAATCTTGTGAAGCTTGAAGTGAGAAATGCTAATTTAGAGGGCAAAAATGCAGTAACAATACGTGATTTGCTTAAATCGGCATTAAGAATGAGACCAGACAGGATAGTATTAGGTGAAGTCAGAGACGCGGCTGCATGTGAACTTTTAAGTGTTATGAATACCGGACATGATGGCAGTTTAAGTACAGGACATGCAAATAGTACATCTGATATGCTACATAGACTTGAGACATTAGTTCTTATGGGTATGGATATACCATTACCTGCAATAAGGAGTCAGATTGCTTCTGCTATAGACATAGTTGTACAGCTTGGAAGGCTGCGTGATAAATCAAGAAAAGTGCTTGAGATTGCAGAAGTTATTGGAATAAAAGATGGAGATATTTTTGTGCAGCCTTTGTATAAGTTTGAAGAAAAGGGTACAGATAATTTTGGACAGATTATAGGAGAGTTTGCAGCTACAGGGAATGAGCTTGTACATAGAGATAAACTTATTCACGCAGGGTTGTTGGTATAATCGGCATGCTTGCTGGCAGGGAGGTATTATGTATTGAAAAGAGTACTAAATAAAGATGATGCAAAGGCATTTATAAAAGGATTTGTAAAAATTTTCATACTTACATATCTTTTTTACAGATATGTGCTATTATCCATAATTTTAGCGGCTATATTTGGGATTATTAACATAAAGCTTGATGAAAAAAAGCGAAGGGAGGTATGGAAGTGGCAGTTAAATCTTGAATTCAGAGAGGTTATGACTGGAGTATCATCAGCTTTAAATGCAGGATATTCTATTGAAAATGCTTTTAAAGAAGCTGCAAAAGATATACTGATTTTATATGGAGATAAGTCTGTAATGTTAAAAGAACTTGATGTTATGAATTCAAAACTTGCACTAAACCAGCCTATTGAAAATGTTCTTTCTGAGTTTGCACAGTATTGTGAAGTAGAGGATATTTATAATTTTGCGGAGGTATTTCAGACTGCTAAAAGAACAGGCGGCAATCTTATAGAAACTGCACGCTCTACTGCTGATAAGATAGGCAATAAGATTGAAGTTGTAAGAGAGATAAAGACTATGATTTCAGGTAAACAGATGGAAGGTAAGCTTATGAATATGATTCCTTTAGGTATTATAGTATATTTTTGGATTAGCTCGCCGGATTTTCTTGAATGTATGTATACATTTAAAGGGAGGCCTGTAATGACAGTTTTGCTTATTGTTTATATTGCTGCATATAAATGGAGTGAAAGGATAGGTGATATATCTGTTTAAAATACTGACTATAACATTAAGTTTTATGGTATCTATGTTTCTTATTGTATTTTCATTTATAGAGAAGAAAAAGTATGGTGACAGTCTTAAACTGTGTGAGAAAGATAAAAAATCTTTAAAAATGAACTTTTATCCTGCTTCATATAGAATATATACAGTTCTTAAAAACAGGCTTCATATATCATTAAAAAAAGAAAAGCTTAATAATCTTAAAAAGCTTAATATAGGCAGTGAAGATGCTGTGGTTGAAGAAATGTATTTTTGCAGTCTGTTTTCTATAATAATTCTTGTATTGATTTGTATATCATTTTTTCTTATGTTCTTTGTATTCACATCAAAAGAAGTTTTTGTTATTGAGAAGGACTATTTTATTAAGCGGCATGAACCAGAAGGAAGTAACAGACATGTTGAAGTCAATGTTTCTATAGGCGATGAAAAAAAGGAAACGGTAATTGATGTCAATGCCAGAAGATATAACAAAGAGAAGTTTGCAGAAAAACTTAAAGAGGCTAAGAATTATGTTAAAAATAATTTTCTTGGCGAAAATAAATCCTGTCAAAAAGTAGATAAGAAACTTAATCTAATATCATTTATTCCTGATAATGCAATAGAAGTATCTTGGGAGTGTGACTCAAAAAATATAGTATCAGAAGATGGCTCGCTTAACCGCATGGAACTTTTAGAGGCTGAACAGATAGAGATAACTGCTGTATTTACATATCATAATATTGAAAAGAAGATGCCTCTGGAACTTACAGTGCTGCCTGTAGAAAAGAGCAACAGTGAGATAATGTGGGATGAGTGGAATAAGATGTTTAATAAATTTGAAGAAGAAACTGCAGATAAAGATTATTTGCGTCTGCCCTCTTCAATTAATGGTATGAAAATATTATATCAGGAAAAAACTGAAAATCCAGTTCCAATAATTATAGTTATATCAGTTATATTTATTGTTCTGCTTCCAGCATTTATAGATAGCAAAACGAAAGAGAGGGTAAAACAGAGAGAGCAAGAGCTTATTATAGATTACCCTGAATTTGTTGAAAAGTTTACATTGCTTATAAGTGCAGGACTTAACTGTAAGGGAGCATGGTACAGGATAACTGATGAGTATAATACGAAATGTGAAAAGGTTAAGAAAAAGCGTTATCTTTATGAAGAGATGGTACTTACAAGAAGACACCTTGAAAATGGAATGAATGAGTCAAGGGCTTATGAGATGTTTGGTAAAAGAATAGGACTTCTAAATTATATGAAATTTAGTACATTGCTTGTGCAAAACTTAAAAAAAGGGACTTCTGACTTACTTAATATACTTGATTATGAAGCAGAAGATGCTTTAAAAGAGAGGCAGGAAAATGCAAAATCATTAGGAGAACAGGCAAGTACGAAGTTATTAATGCCAATGATGATTATGATGGTAGAAATTTTTGCAATAATTCTTTATGCTGCATTTCAAAATATGTAAGCAGTTTAGGGTTAGGACTTGCCTGAAAATTAATAAAGGGCACAGCTTTTATTATAATCGAAACTTAAAGTTATTTAAAATGTTGTTCTGTTAAAGAAAATAACATATAAGAAAGGAGAAAAAATTATGGTTAGAGGATTAAAGGCTTTTTGGAATGAGGAAGAAGGGGCAGGAATCATTGAGGTAGTACTTATTTTGGTTATTTTACTTGCAATTATTTTTATTTTTAGAGAAAAGATTCAGTCTATTATTACTAAAGCGTTTGAATCTATAGAAAGTAATGGAAGTAGTATTGCTGATGGAATTAGATTATAGTATTAAAGGTATTAGGTCTGCGGTGAAAATGGGATATGATAAAAGGCTATTATATAAAACAGAAGGAAGTATTACAGTATTTCTTGCATTTATTTTTGTGATTATGCTTTCTCTTGTTACGGCTATTATTGAAAATGTAAGAGTTACAACGTCAAATGCATATGTGGCTATGGCAGCTGATAGTGCAATGGAGACGGTATTTGGAGGCTATAATAAAGAGTTGTATGATGAATATGGTCTTTTTGGTTATGGTGGGTATAATGGCATAGGAGTTTTGGATTTTGAAGAAGAGCTTGCAGCTATTATTGATATAAATCTTAAATATAAACCAGAAATAGCATATAAATCATATTCTAATCTTTACAGGCTTAATGATGTTAATTGTGAAGTTACTGATTATTTTACACTTGGTGAAAGTAAGGTATTTGCTGAGCAGATTACAGATTTTATGTCAGCTTCAATTATAGATGATGTTAAAAATATTGTCGGCAGTCAATCATCTAAAAAAAATAGTGATATACAAGAAGGGATTTTTGATGAGGCAATAAAGTTTGAAAATGGTGAATATGATGCTCCTGATAGTGAAAGTGGTGATAATGGCAGTGCAGATAAGTCTTCAAAAAAAGATATAGATGAACAGTTAGAGGATGATGAGGCCAGAGGCAATCCTTTAAAAGCATTTAAAAATCTTATTAATAATGGTTTATTATCTCTTGTATGTGATGCATCAAAGGTGAGTGAGGAAAAGATAAAGATTGACAGAGAATTTGAAAATGTTGTAACAACAGAATTAAAGTCTGATGCAAGTGCTTTCTTTAAGGTGTTTTTGGAAGGTGATGAAAGTAGTGAATTAAGTCAGGATAAGCTTCTTGGTCATGCAGAAGAAGAAAGTGGTATAGATAAGCTTAAATATATATATTATGGGCAGAAAGTCTTGTCATCTTATATAGATAGTGAGTATAAGACTGTTCATTATGGTCTTGAATATCTTGTCGAAGGTAAGGAAACGGAAAAGGATAATCTTGCTGCTATAGTGCTTAAGCTTCTTATATTGAGGACTTTAGTAAATTTTGCGTTTGTAATGTCAGATCCTGACTTTCAGGCGAAAGCACTTGCTACTGCATCTACTATAGGATTGAAAATACCGCCTGCTGTTGAAGCAATACAGAGGGTAATACTTGCTATTATTGCATTTGAAGAAGCTTGCATAGATGTAACTGCGCTGCTTATGGGAAAGAAAGTTCCTTTAATAAAAAACAAGACAAACTGTAAAATGACTTATTCAAAGATATGTTTTGTATCACGTGATTTTTTTGAGAAGAAGGCAAAATTGTATGAGAATGCAGATAATATTAAAATTTCAACAGATGTTTCATATGAGCAGTATCTTATGCTATTTTCACTTCTTGTATCTAAAAGTAAATTAAGAGAACGTATACTTGATGTAATACAATATGATTTAAGAGAACGGTATAACCAGACATTTAATGTACGAGAATGCATATGCATAGCAGATTGTATTGTTAGCTATAATATTCCATATACTTTTTCATATATAAAAAGAAGTATTATTGGAAAAAGTGCGGACAGGCAGATTGAATTAAGTTATGGTTATACAGATATAAAGCATACAACTACTTAATAATAAAATGGAGGATTTATTATGATAAAAACATATTGGGATGTCCTTTATTGTGAAGAAAAATTATTTAAAGAAGCAGAAAGTAAATGTCCATGTCAAAGACAGTATAGCAGTAGTATGGAACATATGGACTTTTACAATAAAAAATATAAAAACTTATACAGTGCCGGAATTGCTCCCCAACACAATTTAAGGCAAAAAAGTAATAATAAAGGACATTCCTGTGTGTTTTTACATAAAAAGTATAAAGGTTCTCTTACAATAGAAGCTTCATTTTGTGTACCTATATTTTTTATAGCATTATTTTCGATGTTTTATGTTTTAAAGTGTATTTATCTTATTAATTATACAGAAGATGTTCTAACGGACTGTGCGAGGGATTACGCTATAATGGGAAAAGGAGTAAGTATGGGATTAGCTTTGGCTGAAGATGGAGTATTTATAAGATATGATGAGGAAAGTAATCCACAGATATGCTATGTGTCATATAATGTTAAAATACCATTTATCAGTTCAAAACTTTTAAAACTTTCATTTTATCAGCAGACAGCTATAAGTGATTATTCAGGACACAGTATGGCAGGTACAGGAGAGGGTGGTAATGATGAGGCGGACGAATATGTATATGTTGCTCAGACTGGCAGGGTGTATCATTGTGATATGGGGTGTACATATCTTAAGCCAAGTGTAAAGAGCATATCAGGTACAAATGTTTCATCGAAACGAAATTCTTCAGGAGGAAAATATAAAGCATGCGAGCGATGCTGCAAGAATGAAAATGCAGAGAACATAGGTACAGCATATATTACAACTTATGGTGACAGATATCATAAGTATAAAGATTGTTCAGGAATAAAAAGAAATGCAAGAAGGGTAAAAAAATCAGAGGTGGGTGAGCTTCCACCTTGCAGTAAATGTGGGAAGGATAAAGATTAAAGTGGATATTATAGTTTATATTATATTGGGTATAGCACTTTTGTTGTGTACTATTACAGATTTAAAATATCAGGAAATATATTTATCAGTTATTGTTGCTGATATGGTTCTGCTTATAGGTTATCATATATGGCAGAACAGTTTTTTGGCTGTTGATATAATAGGAGTAATTGCAGTTGGTGTGGTTTTTGGAATTATATGTATTGCAAGCGGCAATAAGATTGGTTCTGGAGATGTGCTGTTGTTTATGCTTACAGGACTTGGACTTGGAGTGTATGCAAATATATTTATTATAATGATTAGTTTTTTTTGTGCTTTTTTTGCAGCAATCTTTCTTGTTACAGTTAGGCATAAAACTAAAAATTACCGCATGCCTCTTGCGCCATTTGTACTATGTTCATTTGCAGTATATAGTATCTGT
>CAMWXG010000037.1 GCA_947178155.1 uncultured Lachnoclostridium sp. | reverse complement strand
CATTAAAATCCCCCATTTACAAAAGCATTTAAAATACTTGCTTAAATAAAGCAAACGGAGGTTACAAATAAATGAATAGCGCAAAAAAGCTTATAAACAACTTGAAGATGAAATTTCATAATGCAACTATACGACATGAAAAATGGTTTAGAACGGAAGCCCTAAATCTAAACAGTTCATATATTGATGGAAGACATTATTCCGCCAATATTGAAAACCAAAAACCCCTTGCAGTAGATATAAGCCACAGAAAAGATATTTTAGTTGAACAAATTTTAGATAAATGCGAATATAATTTTAAAAATGCGCTATTTATTATAAATCCATTTGAATTTTCACCTCTCACTGCTCTTCTTATCTTCAATACAGATACACCTTGTAAGGTAGAATATACAGTCAGGGGTATGCGTGGTTCGTCAGATTATACAAAGTGTGATGAGGCTTTGACAACAAGACATCAAGTACCGATACTTGGAATGTATACAGGCGCAATAAATTCTATAAAAGTTTGTCTGCTTGATAAAAATGATGCGAAGATAGCCTCCACAAACATACGCTTCAGACTTCCAAGGGCTGGTACGGTGCTTAAGAAATGTCTTGTAAATAATAAAAAATCTAATAACACGCTGCCCCTCTTTACTATGGCAACAGGCGGTTACAGCATGGTAAACTATATGTTTGACAATAATATGAATATACGCTGGTATCTTACCGCACCTGTACATCCATATGGCATACATATTATGGGAAATGGGCACCTGCTTGTGCCAGATAAAAGAATGCGCAGACCAAACTATGGCAACGCACATTCAGTTGTGGCATATGAAATGGACTGGCTAGGCAGGGTGCACCATATAATATATCACCCTTCAGGCTTTCACCATTGGGCGACTACTAAAGAAAACGATGGCAATATGCTTATTGGCACAAGCTCACGTTATGACACCTATATGGAAAATTCGATTGACGAGCTTGATATCAACACAGGAGAATCAATACGCATGATAAATGCTAACAACATATTTGATAATACTTATGTAACAAGATATGATTGGGCGCATGTCAACTCATTTGAATATATTCCTGAAGAAGATGCTGTAATTGTATCATATAGAAATATTCATACAATAGCCAAAATAAGCATGGCAACAGGCGAAATAATATGGATCCTTGCCAACCCTGATTTTTATAAAAATACTGAACAATCAGGTAAGGTTTTACTCCCTTCTGTTGATATAAAATGGTTTTTCCAACAGCATGGTGTACAAATAATTAAAAGAGTTGATGATGGAGTATCAAAAAAAATAACCATTGCACTATTCGATAACCATACAGCAAACAGAAGGCCTGTAAAATATTTTGACAACAAAAAAGAATCAAATATTATGATTTTTACTATAGATGAAAAAAATTATACCGTAACTATGGATAAATGCATACCCGTACCACTCTCAATTACACGCTCAAATATTGAATTAGATATACAAAACAGGCGTATCTATGCAATGTGTGCCAATATAAAAGATGATAAAATATCCTGCAGAGCTAAAATATTAGGATTTGACTATGACACAGAGGAATGTATATGTGATATATCATGTGAAAATGACTTTTTTATTGCAAAATTTGTAGAACCTGATTTAAAAACTATACAAAGCTCTATAAATAATAAAACTCCTCTATGTTTAGGTGAATTATATAAACCTGAAAAAGCAGATAAAATGCCAGATGATTTTTCAAAAGCACAAGAAATTACGGAAGAAATAAAAAAACAGATACAGTTTGTTCTTAATGGAAATATAATTCAAATTCGCTGTAAAGACCATGATATTCAGAAAGTATATTTATACAATAATGAAAACATATATATACAAAGCTTTGATGATACAGAGCAGCTCACTAAGATATTTAAAGAACATGTATACCATATATCAATACCGCTTGAAAGCCTTCAATCCGGAAAATACAATATAGGAATCAAATACCAGGATAATAATTATAATACATATTATTTCGCAGATATCAGATAATTTTAATTATGCTGGAACAAACTATTTGTTCCAGCATAATGCTACATGGTATTCTCCATCTTTCCAATCTCTCATGCCATATTCATGATTATTGTAACTTTGTTCTACTTTTATATGATGTCCAATATTTATACAAAACTCATTCATAGGAAGTGAAAGTCCGCTTCCAATTGCTTTTATAAAGCTTTCTTTTAAAGTCCAAATACGGTAAAAAGCTTCTTTTCTCTCCTGTCCCCTGTGTTTCATAATAAACTCATATTCAGACATGCAAAAAAAACGTTCTGCAAGCCTTAAATCAGCAGAAACCATATATTCAATATCACATCCCACTTCAGTATCAGCAAATACAGCAATCACTGCTTTTTCTGAATGGGAAATGTTAAAATGAATCTCCGGATAATCCGGAAAATATGGCTTCCCATAATCTCCTTCTTCCATCCTTACTTCTGCTTCACAAAGACCAAAAGCTTTTAGTCCTCTGTCAATTAAAATCCCTGCACCAAGTGACAGTAGCTTATCCTTTTTGATTCGGTAACTGTCAATCTTTTGTTGGCGCTTTTCTGATAACTTCTCATAAAAACTAAAAAAAACTTGTGTCTCCTCTAGTATATCTGTATTAATTTTATAAATTTGCTGCATAATTTATTTACTACCTCTGTAATCTTAAATAATTTTGCCATAATAACATAGTGTCTCAATACTGCAGTCATAAGTCATCTTCCTATGATATATCTAAAAAATATGCATTCTTTATCAATTCAATCTATCATGGTAGCATGATTTTGTCAACTACTTTGCTATTTTCACAAATTTTTTATTTTTAATGCACCATTTTTGCATTTATAATACACTTATATAATATAGACACTTATAAAGTACATGTACAAAAAACATAATGTTAATATTAGTAACAGCTGTGAATACTAAAAATAAACTGCAAAAGAAAAAATAACAACCCCAAAATAGGGAAGTTATTAAAAAAATGAATCTAATGCCGCAAAATACGCGGTAAGGGGGACTATTATGGACAATGACAGTAATACACAAAATAATATGCAAATATGCAGACTTGTACAACTTGCTAAAGCCAAAGATACAAATGCCTTTGCAAAACTTTATGAAATGGTATATATAGATATGTACAAAATGGCATTTTATACACTTGGCAGCCGTACTGATGCAGAAGATATAGTAAGCGAAACAGTACTTGATGCATATACTTCTATACATAAGCTTCGTGACAATAATGCTTTTAAAGGCTGGATTTTTCGTATACTCAGCAACAAATGCAAAAGAAGAATTAAATTTTATCAATCAGAGCGATATGAAAAAGGTGAATTTTTTGAGGAAGCAATATCTGATGCTTCACTATATGACATGGATAGCATAATTGAAAAACATGACATTTTAAATGCCTTTAATACCTTAAGCCCAGAAGAACGCCTTATTGTCTCAATGATTATATACAGCGGATACACAAGTAAAGAAACTGCTCGCATACTAAATAAAAATCATAATACTGTCCGCTCCAAATACCGCCGTTCACTTGATAAACTCAGACAAAAGCTTGATGTGCCAAATATATAAATACATTAAAGAAAGGACGTTAAACAATATGAATAATAATAATTTAAATAATAACTTCGATATTGAAAAAAAACTAAAGGAAGCCAAAACAGATATTCCTGAAAGTATTATGCCTGAAAATGTAAAAAAACGTTTAGATAAAATTAGCAGCAGCAAAAATAAGCATACTAAATATCCTATATATATTGGAAAAGCTGCTGCCGTATTCCTTGCCATATGCATACCAATATTTGCCTCACAAATGGTAAAACAAATGGATAAATCTTATATTAACACTAATAATCAGATAATATCCGGTCAAAGCAATATACCAAACAATGATGATGCAAGCCCTGACACAAATTCACAAAAAAATACACTAACTACAGAATGTCAAAGTAATGCACCTGATGATACATCAAATTATGAAAAAATTTATAAAATGTTTAAAAACTACAAAAAGCAAATGTACAAAAGACAGATATATAATGATAAAAAAGACAGTTTCACTGCATCATATGACAATGACTATATTATGATAAATGATTCTTATGAACACGGTACAGGTTCAATTAGCAGTACATCTTCAAGTGAAGATGTAAAATATTCTTCTACAAATACACGTACACAGAGCATAGATGAAGGCGATATTGTAAAAACAGATGGCAGCTATATATATGAACTTATTAATAATACAAATACAGTAAATATTTATAAAGCAGAAGGTAAAAATATAAAAAAAGCATCCGAAATTCAAATTGGTAAATCAGACAATATAACTATTTATGATATGTATGTAAAAGATAACCGCCTTATAATTATATTTTCACAAACTTTTGAAACAGCAGAACCACCTTTAAAAAATGATGATGAAGATTTAATTAAAAAAATGTATGAAAAAGATGGTGGCGATTTCAGCCTTTTCAATAAAAAATCATGGGAAAATATATCTATTTGCTGTGATACATATATTATAGCAAATAATAAAAATTCGGATTCGACTTTAAATGTTTTTCCAACATATACAAGAACATATGTATATGACATTACTGACAAAAACAGTCCAGAAATAATTCATCGCTTTTTTCAGGATGGAAACTATATTTCAAGCCGTATGGCTGACAATACTCTCTACCTTTTCAGCGACCGCAACATAAATATAGAAAATGTTAAAAAGAATAATATAGAAACTTATATTCCACAGGTCGGAGGTGAGTGTATATCTAATGAAAAACTAACTCCTGTTGACTCTTCATTAGAAGACTCATATCATAGTTATACTGTACTGGCTTCAATCAATACAGATAACTGTGAATATATTGACAAAGCTGCAGTTTTTGGGAGCATGAGCAGAAGTTATGTAAGTGAAAACAATATTTACTTTTTTTACAGTGATTACACAGATAATACAGAAAAAACAGTTATAGAAAAACTGCCTTATGATAATGGTACATTTGGAGAAACAGTTTCTGGAAGTATAAAAGGATATATTCTTGATGACTACTGTATTGATGAAAATAATGGCTATGTAAGAATAGTTTCTACTTATTATAGTGAAAAAAATTACAAACCACATAACTGTTTATATATACTAAACTCCAACTTAGAAAAAACCGGCAAAATAAAAGATATTGCTGTTGGCGAAACAATATACTCTGCACGTTTCATTGGAAATACTGCATATTTTGTAACATACCGCAATACAGATCCTCTTTTTGCAGCAGATTTAACAGATCCTAACAATCCTGAAATTATTGGATATATAAAACTGCCAGGATTTTCAAAATATCTTCACCCTTATGGTGACAACATGCTGCTTGGAATAGGTCAGGAAACTGATGAGGAAACTGGTGATTTTAAAGGTTTAAAACTTTCTATGTTTGATATATCAGACAGAAGCAATATAAAAGAAATTGATAAAAAAGTATTAAGCAACTATAATTATGCAGAAGCTATGTACAATCCAAATGCACTTTTTATAGACACAGATAAAAATATTTTTGGATTTGGCGCTGACCTAAATGACTTTACTTCACAGGACTATCTTGTATTTTCGTATGATGAACAAGAAGGTTTTATAAAAAAGCTTAAACAAAAACTTACATCTAAATCTGAACTTAAAAGCAGAGGACTTTATATAGATAATGATTTTTATGTAGTAAATGTAGGCAAAGAGATTACATGTTATGAGCAATTTCTCATAAAATAAAAAGTCAAAAAGAATTTCTAAAATTTTCTATGCACATTTAGAGCATGTTAGAAAATAAATTTTAAAACACGCTCCAGTGCATAGAAAAAGAAATTCTTTTTAACTTAACATTTACTGTCTATTATAATAGTCCACACCATCTGATGGTTTAAAGTAAGTACGTATATATCCATCTGTAGAAACAATTACAAACTCATTGCTGTTCTCCAGATAATAAACATCATCGCCGTCTTCTGCTTCTATTTTATGTAATACATCTTTTGAGTTAATCACGCGATTAGCCCCCGCCTCATATTCTTCCATTGTTTCATATTCAAAATCTTCTCCATGCTTTTCAAAATGCTCTGATAAATATTTATCATTTCTAAAAGAATATGTATTACTTACATTATCTTGTATAGTATCTGCTATATTTGCACTGGTATCTGCATTGTCTTTTTCTGCTCCTGTTCCACCCCATATGGTATACCCAAAACATAAAGCAATTAATACTACAAATGCAGCAATATATCTGCCAATACCTCCTGATAACTTTATTTCAACAGGTGACTGCTTTGCTGTCATATCTGCATTACTGCTCTTATGTTCCTGTACTATATCTGTTCTTTCACCTGTTGCTCCATTCCTCCTGTTTGCTTTGTTCTTAGTCCTGCACTCTTTACATCTTTTAGGCAGCTCATAACCTTTCTCTTTGTAAAATCCTATTTCTCCGTCGGTAATTTCAAAATCTTTACCACATTGTACACATGTTTTCTTCATTTTTCCTCCATTTCTATACACTTTTCTACCATACATTCTTTTTTATAAAAGCATACACCATATTTTATTATATTTGTATATCCTTCCTTTTTCAGCTCATGATCATATTGAAATCTCTCTATCTGTTCCAGTGCTTCTGCGCATCCTTTTGCAAGCCCGTTTATGTTCTTTGCAACCTTTAATTCAATTATAACTACATTTCCTCTTCGTATTCTTTGGGTTTTCAAAACCAGATCATATCTTCCAAGACCACTTTCTCTGTTAGATTTAACAACATACTTCTTATTATACTTTAAAAGACCTGCTAAAAAGCCATGATAATAATCTTCCTTATAATCATAAAAACTTATTGTGTCCATAAGCTGCCCTGTAATTATATCAGATATTTTATCACAAGCTCCCTCTTCAAATGCTGCAATAAGTTCATGAAAATCATTTGCTTTTATTTTATTGTCAAACCATTCTATTACTTTACTTCTATAAATACTACATATTTCCCTGTTAGGAATTTTTAATTCTAAGTAAATTGTATCTGATTTAAATCTCTTATCAACAGCTTTAAGATACCCTGTAAAAAACAGAAAATTCCATAAATTATCCTGTGATGCATTTATATCTTCATAAGTAACATCTTCATGTATCGGTTTTTCTATTGTACAACCCTCAATGAGTTCCTCTATCTCACCTCTGGTAATTTCATTTGCATTTTCAATTAATTCATGTATAATACTGTTTGAAGATGTATTAGACCAATATGGTTTTGGAAATTCTGTATTCTCATAAACATTATCACAAACATAATTAACAACACTCCATGGATTATAAACCTCTATGTTCCCAAAAATATATCCATCATACCATTCCCTGACTTCAACACTTTTTTGTATGATGTTATAATTCTTAAGAAAATCATCAACCTCATGCTGTGTAAAACCAAAATATTCTGCATAACTGTCATCTAAGATGGAAACTACTTTCAAATTATTAAGTCCTGTAAATATACTTTCACTGCTTATGCGCAGGCAGCCTGTTACTACAGCCAGTTTGAGACTTTCATTTGTTTTTAATGCAGATTCAAAAAACGAGCGGATAAAATAAGCCATTTCATTATAAAAATCATTAAAATAGGCATTTTCGAGTGGTACATCATATTCGTCTATGAGTATTATTACTTTCTGCTTATGGTACTTTTCAAGACACTCTGATAAAAACTGCAGTGATGTGGCATACTTTGCCGGTCTGGCTGTCTGTTCTATAAATGAACTATAGCACTCCTTTTGCACTGGTAACAGTGCTTCACCATCAAGCACATATCTATGTCTTATAAATTCCTTTGCAATATTTTCCTGCAAACTTTCATATGCCATTTCATATGTTAGCTGTTTTGCTGATTTAAGTGACAAAAATATTACCGGATACTGTCCCATATGTTTTAAATATTCTTTTCCTGCTCCCATAATCTTTTTTCCATGAAAGTATACAGAATTATCTGCCAATGTTCCATCTGGAAGTATTTCTTTTTCAAAAAAAGTTTTAAGCATACTCTGAACTAATGTTTTTCCAAAACGCCTTGGACGTGTAAATAATGTAACTTTATTTTTATGTTCAAGCAAATCACGTATTAACAGTGTTTTATCTATATAATAATACCCTTCACCGACCATTTCTTTATAAAATTCTATCCCTGTCGGTATTGGTGTTATTTTATCCATAATTGCTGCCTCCTTCCGTATAATTATAACATATCTGACGCAAATGTCTATCTATAGCTATGTAAAAATATATCCAACAGACAAAGGCAGGAGAAAATCTATGCCCCTGCCTTCGCTAATATCTGGTTTAACCCATACATGATAAATTAATAAAAATCTTTATCTACCTGCATGGGAATATTTTATGTCCTCCATATCCTCCCATACTGCCAAGCTGCTCCTGTATCCTTATAAGTCGGTTATATTTTGCCACTCTTTCACTTCTACTTGGAGCACCTGTCTTAATCTGTCCTGCATTAAGTGCAACTGCAAGGTCTGCAATAGTGGTATCCTCTGTTTCGCCGGAACGATGTGATATTATTGAAGTGTATCCATTTTTCTTAGCAAGTTTTATAGCTTCTATAGTTTCAGAAAGAGTACCTATCTGATTTAACTTAATCAATATAGAATTGCCACAGCCTGTGTCAATTCCCTTTTGTAGTCTTCTTGTATTTGTTACAAAAAGATCGTCACCAACTAATTGGATTTTACTGCCAAGCTCTTTTGTAATTTGCTGCCAGCCCTCCCAGTCTTCTTCGTCCAATGGATCTTCTATTGATTTAATAGGATATTTTTCGCAAAGCTCTTTCCAGTGATTAATAAGTTCAGCAGTTGACAAGACCTTGCCACTCTTTGGAAGATTATACATTCCTTTCTCTTTGCCTTTCCATTCACTTGATGCTGCATCAAGCGCAAGTACAAAATCTTCTCCTGGTTTATAACCTGCTCTTTCAATAGCTTCAAGTATAAGTTCTATTGTTTCGGCATCATCCGCAAGGTCTGGTGCAAAACCTCCTTCATCTCCTACAGACGTAGTAAGCTTTTTTTCTGTAAGAATCTTTTTAAGCTGTTGATACACCTCGCAGCAATACCTTAACCCTTCATTAAAACAACATGCACCAACAGGCATAATCATAAATTCCTGTGTGTCAACAGTATTTGTTGCATGAGCACCTCCATTAAGTATATTCATCATAGGAACAGGAAGGGTATTCCCACTTATTCCTCCTAAGAATCTATAAAAAGTCATATGATAAGCTTTTGCAGCTGCCTTTGCGGATGCAAGGGATACAGCAAGCATACCATTAGCTCCAATTTTACTTTTATTGTCAGTACCATCTTCTTCTATCATAGTTCTGTCAATCTTATATATATCAGAAGCATCCATTCCTTTAAGCCTGAATGAAATAAGTTTATTAACATTATCAACGGCATTTAATACCCCACTGCCGCCAAACCTTGAATTATCTTTATCTCTAAGTTCATGTGCCTCATAAATACCTGTAGATGCACCGCTTGGTGCAGCAGCTCTTCCCTTTGCTCCGCTTTCAAGTGTAACCTCTGCCTCAACAGTAGGATTACCTCGTGAATCAATAATCTCTCTTGCCTTTACATTGCTAATCTTAATACCCTTCATAAAAATCCTCCATTCTTGCCAGCCTGTGAATTTAGGCATAAGCACAAATTTTGTTCAATCTTTTACCAGAAAACAAAAGTTATCTCAATTATATTTCTATATGTAGTTTGACAGAAAAACAAAAAATTATGCAAGTTAAATAAACAGCCATAAAAAGATTTAATATTTTCTTAAAAATCTTTTTAAAACCTTTTAAATATCTGGTCTTTTATGATAGAATAATACAAACATTATCTATTACTGTATCATGTCAAAAATCCTCAAATTTTATTTGACTGTGAATAGTAACAGATACATCACTTGTTTTGCCATAGGAGGTATCACATGTCAGTAACAATTTTTGCTGCTATTGATGTTGGCTCACATGAAACAACATTACGAATATACGAAATTTCAAAAAAATACGGCGTACACGAGATAGAAAGTGTACATCATACTGCAAGGCTTGGTCTTGAAACGTACTCAACCAAGCACATCAGTTATCATACAATAGATAAACTATGTAACATATTAATCGGTTTTTCAGCTAAAATGAAAGAATATGCTATAACTGATTATATGATTACTGCTACAAGCGCACTTAGAGAAGCAGATAATAATACCATAGTCCTTGATCAGGTTAAACAACGCACGGGATTTCTTATAAAAATACTCAGTAACTCAGAGCAGCGTTATCTGTGTTATAAATCTATAGGCCTTGCCGAAAACCAATTTCACAAACTTATACAAAAGGGAACCCTTCTCGTAGATGTTGGAGGCGGAAGTATCCAACTTTCACTATTTGACAAAAATACTCTTGTAACAACGCAAAATCTTTTAATTGGCTCGCTGCGAATTGAAGAAATCCTTCAAAATATGAAAGCTCAGACAGACAATTATCAAAATCTGGTTTATGAATATATAGCAAGTGATTTGCATAATTTTGTATCACTTTATATTCCTGACCACAAAGTGAAAAATATTATTGCAGTTGGAAACCAGCTTCATAGCTTTGTAAAATATTTAAGTGTCCACCACTTTGGCAATTTGCAGCCAATTGATTCCAAAGGCAACAAAAAAGATTCTATAAACAGAACAGAATATGAGGAATTTTATCAGGAAATAACTTCACAAAGTGCTGAAGAATTGTCACATGAGCTTAATACAACTCTTGACAGAGCATCTCTTCTGCTTCCTGTAGCTATGATTTTTCATATTATATTTGATGAAACAAAGGCAGAACAAATATGGCTTTCGGGAATTACCTTATGTGGCGGAATGGCTGCTGATTTTGCAGAGCGCAAGGAAAAAATTGTACCTGCACACAATTTTGCTGCCGGTATTGTATCTGCATCAAGAACGATAGCCAAAAGGTACAGATGCGATGCAAACCACATTAACAATGTTGAAAATATTGCTTTAAAGATATTTGATGCATTAAAAAAGCCAAATCACCTTACAAAACGTGACAGGCTTCTTTTACAGATATCAGCAATACTTCATAGCTGCGGAAATTTTATTAATCTTAATAATACAGGTGAAAATTCATATAAAATTATTATGTCTACTGAAATTATTGGGATATCACATATAGAGCGTATTATAGTTGCATACATTGTAAGATATTATAATGTGCATTTTCCCAGCTATTCAGAAATAAGCAATATATTTAAACAGTCTGATTATATAAAAGCAGCTAAATTAAACGCAATATTATGTCTCGCAAAAGCTATGGACAAAAGCCACAGACAAAAGTTTAGTGATATTACTGTGGAGCTTAATGAAAACAAATTGGTAATCACAGGTAAAACACTTTATGATATAACGCTTGAACAGGGAATTTTTAAAATGTATTCCGACTTTTTCGGTGAAATATATGGAATTGAACCTGTCCTAAAACAAAAAAAGCAATTTTAGTTTCATTACTGTTTGACTTATAATTTAATTTGTGCCGTTTATTATATGGCAGAATGGAGGAATACATGGGTGACAAAAATAACTTTTTAAAACCTGAATATTTTTATAACCGCGAACTTAGCTGGATTTCATTTAACTATCGTGTATTAAGTGAGGCTCGTGATAAAAACCGCCCGCTTTTTGACAGGCTGTCTTTCCTTGCAATAACAGCCTCTAATCTTGATGAATTTTTTATGATACGTGTTGCATCATTAAAAGACATGGTACAGGTTAACTATACCAAAAAGGATATTGCAGGAATGACTCCGGAAAAGCAGCTTGCAGCAATAAGCGAAAAAACTCATCAGCTTGTACATGACCAATATAACATATATAATTATGAATTAATTCCTGATCTTAATAAAAATGGAATCAATATAATTTCTCATTATGAGGATTTAAATAAAGAACAATCCAAATATGTAGATGAATATTTTAAGTCAGAAGTATATCCTGTGCTTACGCCTATGGCTGTTGACTCTTCAAGACCATTTCCGCTAATAAGAAATAAAACATTAAATATAGGCGCAATTCTTAAAGTAAAATCAAACACAGGAAAAAATGAAAATGCACAATTCCGTGAGCTTTATATGTCGCATTACAGTAAAAAGAAAAACAGTGAAAATGTAGGCGATCTTGATTTTGCCACTGTTCAGGTACCGTCTGTACTTCCGCGTTTTGTTGAAATACCTTCTGCTGATGACAATGTTAAAACATTTATTCTTCTTGAACAGATTATTGAAAAAAATATAAATAATCTTTTCTTAAACTATGAAGTTATTTCTGCATTTCCATACAGAATAATGCGAAATGCAGACCTTTCCATAGAAGAAGATGATGCAGCAGATCTTCTTATAGAAATAGAACGCCAGATTAAAAAACGCCAGTGGGGGCAGGCAATCCGCCTTGAAGTCGAAGATGGAATCGACAAACGCCTTCTTAAAACACTAAAAAATGAACTTCAGATAATAGATAAAGATATATTTAAAATAAACGGACCGCTTGACCTTACATTCCTGTCAAAGCTTGACAAAATAGAAGGTTTTGACAATCTGCGAAAAAAAGGGTATACACCACAACCCGCTAAATATTTAAATGGCAATGACAACCTTTTTGACCAAATACGCGATCATGATATACTTTTGCACCACCCATATGAAACATTTGAACCTGTTGTAAACTTTGTACGTCAGGCTTCAAAAGATCCTAATGTTCTTGCTATCAAACAGACACTTTACCGTGTCAGTAGCAACTCTCCTATTATCGCATCGCTTGCTGCAGCGGCTGAAAATGGTAAACAGGTAACTGTACTTGTTGAACTTAAGGCAAGATTTGATGAAGAAAATAATATTATCTGGGCAAGAAAGCTTGAGCAGGCAGGCTGTCATGTTATATACGGTCTTGTTGGATTAAAGACACACAGCAAAATTACTTTAGTAGTTCGTAAAGAAGAAGACGGAATCAGACGTTATGTGCATCTTGGAACAGGAAATTACAATGACAGTACAGCAAAAATATATACTGACATGGGACTTCTCACCTGCCAGAAAGCAATTGGCGCAGATGCAACCGCCGTATTTAATATGCTTTCAGGTTATTCAGAACCTGCTGTATGGAATAAACTTGCAATAGCTCCTATATGGCTGCGTGACCGCTTTACACAACTTATTGAACGCGAAACAGAGTTTGCAAGGTCAGGTAAAACCGCATTTATAAAAGCAAAAATGAACTCTCTATGTGATCCTGGAATAATTGCATCACTCTATGCTGCATCAGCTGCAGGAGTTAAAATTGATTTAATTGTACGCGGAATATGCTGCCTTAAAACAGATTTACCTGGAATTAGTGAAAATATAACTGTACGTTCAATCGTAGGCGACTTTCTTGAGCACAGCCGTATATTCTATTTTCACAACAACGGATTTGAAGAAATTTATATGGGCAGTGCAGACTGGATGCAGAGAAATCTTGATAAACGTGTGGAAATATTATTTCCTGTTGAAGATGAAGAGCTAAAAAAAGAAATAGTGCATATACTTGATATTCAGTTTTCTGACAATACTAAAGCACGAATAATGCAGCCTGATGGAACATTTATTATCCCACAGACAGCACCAGACGTAAAGAAAATATGTGCTCAGGAATATTTTTGCAAAGAAGCCATTACATGTACTAATTCAAGAAAAAAGCATCATCATCATACAACAAACTTTGAGCCATTAAGTGCAGAAACTGAAAGTATATAAGAGTTGAAGTTTCACATATAGCACACAATAATTTGTTCATTTTATTGTCTGTGCTGCCAAATTTGGCATAACTGTAAAGATGAATATATTGCATGACATGATAAAAAGAAAGGAACTATCAATATGGCACTACCACAGGAATTATCTTACACTGAAGAAGATTATTATATTCTACCTGAATCTGTAAGAGCAGAATTAATATATGGCAGTATATACAATCAAGCTGCACCTAACAGACAGCATCAGGAAATTCTTGGCTATTTATACAATAAAATCTCAAACTATATTGCTGCAAATAAGGGATTATGTAAAGTTTATCCTTCACCATTTGCTGTTAAACTGTTTAATGATAAACATACAATAGTTGAACCAGATATAAGTGTAATATGTGACAGAAACAAACTTACAGACAAAGGCTGTAGCGGTGCACCAGACTGGATTATTGAAATTGTTTCTCCCAGTAATTCCAGCCATGATTATGTACGCAAGCTAAACCTATATATGGACGCAGGTGTAAAAGACTACTGGATTGTAAATCCTATGGATAAAACAATTTATGTATATAATCTGGAAGAAAGCCAATTTCAAGTAGTGTCATATTCCTTTTCTGATGAAATAAAAAGCAATACTCTTGATAATTTCAGCGTAAATTTGGGCGATATAGACATTGAATAAAAATATATAAAGCCACCGTAAAACATCACTAAAATAATTTCAATCAAAAAAGAATATTCGTTACTGGAACAAATGAACAGTAATGAATATTCTATAAAATTTTAACCACAAATGCAACATTTTTCATCACTATTTGAGACGCAAAAGTGAGGTATGGAGGATAATATGAAAATAGCAACCTACAATATCTGGAACGATAAAGCAGGAATGCCCCTTCGTTTCCAACAGATTTCTGATGAGATTAAAAAAATCAATGCAGATATTATATGTTTACAGGAAGTTTCAGACTATGAACAACATAATAATCTTGCTTTAGTATGTAAATATTCTTATTCACATTATCAGGCACAAACAGGACTTTCCATAATGAGCAAACTGCCAATTTATGATATGGCTGATTTTGAATCTGGAACAATGGCATATGTTAAACTTAATAAAAAAGCACTTCTTGTTATCAACGTTCATCTTCCGTGGGAAAGTGTTTTTGCAAGAGAAAGAATCATTGTAGATATAGTGAAAAGACTGTCAACACAAACAAATAATATTACTTTTTTACTAGGTGATTTTAATAGTGCTGCTGATTCATCCATTCACAGATTTCTTACAAATCAACAATCACTTTTAGAGTGTGATGCCTATTTCTATGATTTGGCAGAAGTATCTGCCGAGATAATGGAAGTAAGTGTTCCGGCAACTTTAAATTTCCGTAGGAATCCGCGCTGGGGTGTGGTGCAGCCAAAGAATACAATCGAAATAAATCAGAGATTTGACTGGATTATGCTAAAGAATCCCTATCCTCTTGAATTTCCTGAATTAAAACAGTGTTCTCTGTTTGGTACAAGTATTTCAGACAAAACAGGTCTTGCAGCAAGTGACCATTATGGAGTGTTTGCGGAGATTGAAATTTAAGAAGCATCATTTACAAAAGTAATATTATTCTCTTTTGCATACTCTTCGGCCACTGAACCTTTTACTCCTATGATTTTAAAAGAAGGAACAATACACTTATCTTTAATACGATATCCTCTTATATCAACATTCTTATTTCCAACATATTCCCGAACTTCCATAATGCCAACAGATTGCTCTCCAAATTCCTTTACACTTTCAGGAATCCTTAATTCTTTTAAAGACAGGCAATGAAAAAATATGTAATCTTCAAGTTTTTGAAGCCCCTCTTCCAGCTCCACATGTTCTAATGCCTCACAATCAGCAAATGCTTCACTTGATGTAATAACTGATTTTGGTATCTTTACTTTTTTTAAGCATTGGCAGTCAGAAAAAGCACTATCTATATTTATAGTCCCTTGTGGAAATTCAAAACTTTCTATTGCTGTTTCTCCAAATGCAAAGGAAAAATCTTTTACACTGTTTGGAATACTGATATTTTTTAAAGAAAAGCAACTGTTAAATGCATAACTTATATTTTCCAGACCTTCTGGCAGCTTTACTTTCTCCAGTGCCTCACATCCATAAAATGCTCCTAATATTGATTTCACACCTTCCGGAATCTCTGCACTTTTTAACTCATAAAAGCCATCAAAAGTGCTGTCAAGAGAAGTTACCTTCCTTCCATCTACAACAGATGGAACAACAATATGTATCTCACTGCCATTATACCTGATTAGCTCAATCCCATCCTCCAGCACATCATATGTCCAAAGCCCATCTGAACTTGTAAATATCTCCCAATTTTCACTATCTTCTGATTTATAAAAATAATCATAATCTTCACCTGTTCCATATCTTCCTCTTCCATCACTCCAATAAGCTTTCATACATAATTTCTCCTTTTATATAAAATTCATAATCGTTACTATTTACACCAGTCTAAGCAATCATAATTATATCATAATAATGAAAAAAAGCAATAAAATACACTTGACCTTGCCCTTAGGAGATAGTCTATACTATACATACATCGAATTTCAAATCCTCTATTGTTAAATTTGGAAATAAGTGTTAAACTAATCGTAGAAGTTGTGCTATTTATCAATTGTTTAATTAGAAATAACTTAATAATATATCAAACCTCAAAAGACTGTTACCTTAATTTTAGAAAGGATTGATGAGTTAATATGAAATATTCTATAAATACGAGAAGAAATAAAATTATAATAATTGGTACAATATTTTTACTGGTTTTATTGGTAATTATGACTGCAGCATATAAACAAACTTTACATAAAAGCGCTACAATAAATACTTCTAGTCACAAACAAAATATACATAAACAAGAGGAGAAAAATACTTCTTCCTCCAAAAAATGTTCTTTAGAAGTGCGTGTTGGTTTAGATAAAAAAGTGGTAATACCAAATCCTAATACGACAAAAGGGCAAATCTCAGTTTCACTGATAAACCATCCTGGTGTTGACCATATAAACAAAACAGTATATCCAAATTATCTGGCAGATTTATCTTTTGCAGGTTTTGATAAACCTGTTTTTGTCAGTTCCTATGTGGTCGGAAATATGACAGGAACATCTGATTCTATATCGCATGTATCACGTCAGACAAAGAATGGCATAAAAGAGGAGGAAATATCTGGGAGCTGTCTGGCACTCTTTGTAACAACAGGAATAGATACTTTTAAAAAACTAAAAAAAGAAGATTGGGATACATATTTTTTAAAATCATATTTTGTAATTATTGATTACCAAAATGGCATTTGTTATAAAAAATCAACAGATTTCACTTTGCCTAACATACATTCCTGGCTGGACTTATCTGCAGTTGACCTGACAGGAGATGGAACACAGGAACTTATTGTATCTCACTGTTATAATAAATCTACCGATTTTGGAGTATACCAAGCAAATGCAGACACACACAAAATAAAAGAAATATATTCTTCCTTTCAAGATTTTGAAGAATATGGAGATTTTATAGACCGTCTGGCATTTGAGGGTGAACTTCTTAATGATTACAAAGTATTGTTAAAGTTCCCATGTATTGGATATTCCAAGACAGTTTCTATGATTACAGATGGCGGATACAGAGAAAATGAATTGCACAAAAAAAGGGAGGATAAATGGGGATGTATCAATTTTGTAAGTATGTGGAATAAAAATGGAAAACTTCGCAAAAAATTGGCTAAGAAACCTGGGAATGTTTTTTTATATACATTAGACGGCTTTTCATGTGTAAAAAACAAAGATGGTACTATGCAGCTAAAACTTACGCGTTCTATTTGTATCGGGCATCGTTCAGAGAGTGTTGGTTATATGTGTATTTATCTGGAATATGATAATGCTTCAGATGCACTTGTCATAAAGAACGCAGAATATGTAAATGCCAACAACATATAAAAGGTGACATCTGAAAACATGAGGTAAATCAGCTTTCAGATAAAAATATTAGAATTACAGCATGAGTTAGTAAAAAATCATCAAAAATCAAAGAAATAATCATAATTGTGTGATATGATATAACTTACATTGACTAAATTTGGGACAAATATAGCGCAAAGTGGGAAGCGCAGATTGTGAGAATGAATTTTCAAACACTAGTATAATCCAATTTAATTACCTTATCTTTTGGTGAGTATGCTTTTTTGAGAGTGCAGGTGTAAAAACGTAGGCGTAGCGGGCTACGTTGAGGATTTTACGCCTGTGCTATCGGAAAAGCAGACCAGCAAAAGGTATGGTTAATTAAATTGGATTATACTAGAACGTTAATTGATTATATGAAGCGCTTATTACTTCATATAACCTAACTTATCAAAATATATGAAGGAGGAAGTATAATATGAAACAATTTGATGAGAATTATAAACTACTTAATGACATGTACCAAGATAGTTACTTTCCAAACTTTCTGGTAGATAAAATAAAGGAATTGGTACAAAATGTTATTAACTTCTTAGAGACAGGGGAACAAGATTTAGAAATAATACAAAATAAATTTGATGAAATGACATTGGCAATTAATGACCTGCAGGAAGAATTTGAAGAAAATGACAGCGAATTAGAAACCAGCGCAAGAGAAAGTATTGGCGAAACAATAGAATACATTCTGAAATGGTTTAACATTGATATTGATGTAGAAGATGCTATTGGTGAACGTGATTGGTAAATTTAATATTCTAACTCCTGCCAGCATAAAATTTTACTTCTAAGAAGGTATTTATGTATATGAACAAACATACCTTATGTTCATATACATATACCTTATTTCAATTCATAAATATATTGTCAACCACAAACTTAATATCTTTGATTCCTTTCTCCAGCTTCAGATACTCTGTTTCCTGTTCCTGATTTTCAGGATTCCATTGTACATCACTTGGATAACAAAGTATATAAGTTTTATCAATGGTAGAAAACAGATAACGGTACTGAACAAAATCATATCCTTTTTCTACAAATTGTTCTGGTGTCATTGCTTCATTATAGCATACAATATAAAACAAAACACCACCATCAAATGCATCTGCCCCTGTACTGATATCATCCCTGATTTGTGTATGATAAACAATATAATTTTGACCAGCTTTTTCTACAGAATACTTCCCCTTCCAGCCATTTGGAAAGATTAATGTAAGATTGATTTCTTCCAACATTACCATTTCCTGTTCTACAGATACTTCAACCACTGTTTCACGACCAAATGCAAAAGCACCTGCACTAAAACTGCAGACCATAAGTCCAAAGGCTGCAGCTGTAGTAATAAAACGTTTTATAATTTTACACTTATTTATTAATTTGTAATTCGGAATTTTTTCTGCCTGTTCAACAAGTTTGTCATCAATATTCCCAATACATTTGGAAAGCTGTTTTTTATTCATACTTCAATACCCTCACTTTCTAAATATTTCCTTAATTTACGGCGCATTTCATACAACATGGATTTGACCTTGCTCTGACTAAAACCAGTATATTTACAAATAATTTCTATTGAATCAAAATACCAATACCGCCGAATAAATACATTTCGCTTTTCTTCATTCAACTGCCATAGAAACTTATTAATTGTGCTTTCTATATGTTTCTTTTCAATTTCCGACTCCACACTATCTGTTCCGGATACACAATCACCTAATTCTTCTAAAGATGTGACCGCAGATGGATTTCGCTTTGCAGCAGAAATATATTCATACTTTTTTAAAACCAGATTTCTAACAATTCTACTTATAAATACCGAAAATTTACTTGGATGTTTATCTGGAATTGCATTCCAGATAGCAAAGTAAGTATCATTAATGCATTCTTCCCTATCTTCATGGTTTGAAAGAATGTTGCTTGCAATGTAATTACACAACCCACCATATTTTGAAGATGTTTCAGCAATCGCACTTTCATCCCTTGCCCAATAAAGGCTTACAATCATATCATCGTCCATACATGTATTAAC
>CAMWXG010000036.1 GCA_947178155.1 uncultured Lachnoclostridium sp. | reverse complement strand
AATAGAAATTAGAAAGCATGTTATAAAGTGAACCTGACTGATGTTTTATCTCAAATGAAAGACTTATTTTGTTGGCATTATAAAGAAATATCTTTTGGTTTGATATTATTATAAAACGTGTATAATTATTTTTTTCATAATTAATAGACTCTTCTATTATATCAAGTCCAAATATATCGGCTGCCCTTTTACTTGCTATAGCTGCCTGAGTTATATCCCCATCTTCTGCAACTTTTTTAGCTGCACCAGAAGTGCTTGAATATGACTTTGCAGATATATCAGCATGTTCCTCAAGAAATTTTGAACACTGCATTAATCCCTGAGGGTGTGAATATATCATTTTGATATTATCAAGCTTCGCACCATGCACCCCCATAAGTGTCTGGTCAACTTTTACAACATGTTCTGCAACAATAGCTATATCATATTCAAGAAGTAAATCATATATATCAGTAATACCACCTGTTGAAGTATTCTCTATAGGAAGCACTCCAAACTTAGCATCACCATTTGCAACTGTCTCCATTACCTCTTTAAAAGTATTTTTATTAAATGAAGTTATATTTTTTCCAAATACTTCTTCCATTGCCTGCTCTGTATACGCTCCATGCTCTCCAAAGCATACTATTCTTGTATCTTCATCAACATCAAAACTGTCAACCTGCCTAAAACTTCTTTTTACTTCATTTTCTGTTCCAAGAACCTTATATTGATATTTACGGCTAATAGACATAATCTGTCTAAATAAATCCTCTATTCCAATTTTGTTAAATTCATCATCCGTAAGCTCTCTTAATACCTTAAGTTTATTTTCTTCTCTTTCAGGATCAAAAACTTTCTTACCTGTGCTTCTCTTATAAGCTGCTACATCAGTTGCAACTTTCATTCTCTCTTCAAAAAGAGCTGCAATCTGCTTGTCTATCTTATCAATCTTATCTCGGCTTTCATTTAAATCAACTACCATATTTACCTCATTTCCATATATGTATAACACTTAGAAACTATTCAAAAATTACTTCTTAACAATTCCTTATGAAATCTACTTTACCTTTTATATCTGTTTTCTTTTTAAATGTCGTATTTTAAGTCCATTTTTTCTTGCGCGTGGATGCCAGAAAAAAAATGATGCCTGTATTTTCCACAAAAAGCGCGGCCAATTTGGAGAAACAAAAATATCTTCACCTGATTTTTTGTTCATCAAATTATTAGAAAGACGTTTAATTGCAATTCCAATATTTTTATTTGGTCCATGCCCAAGTGGAATGTCAGCGATAAATGACATCATTTCACCTGCTCCAACGCCTATTGCCTGTCCCCATTTAAGCCCTGTGGCATCACACCACAATTTCATCTGCTTAATTGCAATATGATTTTGCTCTCCCTCAAAGAAACCATTATTAATAATACAGTATACCATAATTTCTTTAGAAAATGGTTTTTGTTTCTCAAGTTCAATTAATATTTGCAGCAAATGTGAAGGTATACTGTCAACATACAGTGGAAAAGCAAAAAGCAGTACATCACTATTTTTAATATCTTTTAAATTTACATATTTTACAGCACCTTTGTTAATACCATAAATACTGACATCATTCCCCTCTCCAACTTGTGATGAAATATATTTTATCATAAGCTCTGATGTACTTTTGCCCTTTTTCGGACTTCCATTAATTACACTTATTTTCATATAGTCTAAGCTCCCTATTGAATTTCTGCAATATTATATAATTCTTCTGATGAATCAAGAAATGATACATTATATTTTGACACATAAAAATTTATACTATTTGCTTTTACCAGACTTTCTGCAATTTCAGCCTCTTTTTTAGAAATATTTTTACCATAAAAATAAACAGAAAGCAGAAGGTCCTTTTTATATCTCTGCCTATGATGTGTTTCATTCTGTTTTATCTTAAAATAAGGCAAAAGATAAGAAATACTTCTATCTAAAACGTTTTTAACAAACGGACTGTAACCACCGTAACAACATCGGCTGATAATAATAACTTTATCAGCCAATGAAAGTATTTCTCCCATTTTTTCATAATTATCTTTTAATATACATTTCCCTGGAGTTTTTATCCAACATCCAAAACAGCCAATACAATTTTTAATCTGTCCATTATTTGAAATCAGCTTTGTTTCAGATTTTAAACCAGTAAACAATGTTTCAGATTCTTTTGTACTTAAATCATGTATAATTACATTCATATTTCCATTCATTCCTCCTTTGATGACACAAGCAGCAAAAACCAGCCACACCACACAAACAATCTTTGGAAAATGCTGCTTTTGTCTTTTTCAGGCATTTTTAAGGAATGCCACATAACACTTCTTAGCTTCATAAATATCTGCCTTGCTAGTTATTTCCCATGGTGCATGCATGTTTAAAACTGCCACGCCACAATCTATTACTTCCATTCCATATAGTGACAAAATATAAGCTATTGTACCGCCGCCGCCTATGTCCACTTTTCCAAGCTCCGCCATCTGATAATTTACACTATTATCATCCATAATTTTTCTAAGCACAGCAAGATATTCTGCATTAGCATCATTTGAACTTGATTTGCCACGGCTTCCTGTAAATTTACTAAATACTACACCACGTCCGCAATAAGATGAATTTTTCTTTTCAAAAGAATCAGAAAAAAGAGGGTCATAAGCAGCATTAACATCTGATGAAAGCATACGACTATTTTTAAGACATCTTTTAAGTTTTATTTCTGAATAATCACCACAAAGATTAATAAGCTCTGCAACTGAATTTTCAAAGAAATGTGAACGCATACCTGTTGCTCCAACACTTCCTACCTCTTCTTTGTCCACAAGCAGACAGCAGGATGTCTTGTCCACATTTTTTGCATCAAGCATTGCCACAAGTGATGTATATGCACAAACTCTGTCATCTTGTCCATATGACATAATCATGCTTCTGTCAAATCCAAGTTCCCTTGCTCCACCTGCAGGTACAATCTCAAGCTCTGCAGACATAAAATCCTCTTCTTCTATTCCATAAGTATCTTTTAAAATAGCAAGTACATTAAGTTTTACTTTGTCTTTTTCCTCATCTTTAAGAGGAATGCTTCCTATAAGTAAGTCAAGTTTTTCACCCTCAATAACCTTATTTGCCTTCTTTTCCATCTGTGCTGCTGCAAGATGTACAAGCAAATCAGTAATGCAAAATACAGGATCACTTTCCTTTTCACCAAGATTTATCTCTACAACTTCACCATCTTTTTTGACCACAACACCATGCAGTGCAAGCGGAATAGCTACCCATTGGTATTTTTTGATTCCGCCATAATAATGTGTATCAAAATAAGCCAAATCACTGTCTTCATATAATGGATTTTGTTTTACATCAATACGTGGTGAATCAATGTGAGCCCCAAGAATATTCATGCCTTCTTCAAAACCTTTTTTACCAATATTAAATAATGCAACTGTCTTTTTCATACACACAGCATAAACTTTATCACCAGCTTTTAACGGTTTACCAGCTTCAATGGCCTCTTCAATAGATATATATCCCTTATCCTTTGCCTTTTTTACAATCTCTTTAACACATTCTCTTTCTGTCTTACCAGCAGATAGAAAACTCCGATAGTCCTTACAAAGTTTTTCAATCTCTTTTAAATCCTTATCTGAATATTCAGTCCATGCATTTTTTCTTTCCATCATAACCCTCATTTCTGCGCTGCACTTTTTTGCAGCTTTGTGTCAGGCAGCGCACGACACAAACTGCTGTAGAACAATAAACATAATTATAAAAATATGATATGCCCCACTATAGCTGCAATCCCTGCTGCTATAACCGCCTGTCTTACTTTAACTTTAATATACTTAGTCACTGACAAATCAGTTCCCATTATTACGCTTGAAGTCTGCGCAATGCTTGAAAATCCGCCGAATGCACAAGATGCACTTACAAGTATATATCTTATATACTCTGTTAAACTTGCTTCTGCAAGTTCTCTGCAGCCTGTTGTAATTTCAAGTACACTTGAACCTACAATCTTTAAGGCCAGTGGTAACTTCATCATATTTCCAAGAAGCTCTGTTAATATTGAAAAAAGAATTATATATCCTCCAACTTTTACAAGTGTGACTGCTGAGCTTAAAATGCTGTCATCAAGTGCTTGCATCACAGAACAATTCTCAGTCTTTATAGCAGTATTCCCCATACTTTTGTATTCATTCTCAGGTCTGTAAAAACAAAGTTTAGCACTTATAAATGCTGAAAGGTAAATAATTATAAGCATAAATACTGGCTGTTTTAATCCAAGGCATTTTACTCCAACATATTCAAGCATAAACATTGGACTTGCATTATTACAAAATCCAAGCAGATACTGCGCTTCATTTTTAGAATATGCCCTTCTCGCATACATGTCCGCAACAGTCTTTGCCCCAAGTGGATAACCTGAAAGCATGCCTATAACAGCTGGATAACATCCATTTTTTGACAACTTGAATGCCTTATTAAAAACAGGATAAAAAAAGCTGCTTATGTATTTTGTTACACCAAGCTTTATAAACATAGTTGATACAATCATAAAAGGGAGCAGTGAAGGTATGACTACCCCGAACCAGAGCGTCAGCCCATTTTCTGCCCCATCACTTACAATATCAGGAAATAAAATAAATAGAACAATAAGTAAAGCAAGGGCTACTAAAATAATTTTGCGTCGCATAATTTCCCCATTTCTGCGTTATTCAAATATTGCTTTACTTTATGCTATGAATAAATCTTCACAACTATTCAATATTTCTGATTTTCTTCCATTCTTTTATGATATTTTCACATTCATCTACATCAATCTCATCAACTGCATCACTAAACCTTCCAAGAAGCTCCTTCTCTTCATCATTATAACTATATTCTTTTAGCTTTGCTACAACATCTTCCATTCCATCCATATCAAGACCTTCAATAGCATACAGCATATCTTCAAAAATATTTAGCAGTTCGTCATCACCAATCTCTCCATACTGATTGCCTTCCTCTTCCTCTTCTGGAAAATAAGGTTTAAGTATCGGAATATAATGCAGATACTCTTCAAGCATCTCATCCGTCTTTGCATTAATTTCCGCCATATCCCTGCTATTTCCGCACTCCTCAAGATGTGCCGCCATATCTGCAAGTTTGATAGCTCCAATCTGCCTTGATGCACTTTTCAAAGCATGTACTTCTATTGTATACCTCTCTATATCATTTCCTTCATATACAGATTTTATAAGTTCTGCTTTTTTCTCTATTACCGAATAATAATTCTTAAGCACACCAAAGAACAATTTCCGACTTCCAAGAATATCAAGTGCATATTTCGTATCAATATCCTTTATAACCAGTTCCTCCTCCTGCTGTCTTTCTTCAGCGGAATCAATCATCTCCTGTGTCGCTCTTTGTATTTTATTTGAAGGCAGCCACTTCTTCACTTTTGCAACAATATTTCTAAGTTCTATTGGCTTTGCCACAAAGTCATTCATACCTTCTTTTATAAACATATCTCTGACACCCTGAACAGCATTAGCAGAAAGTGCGATAATAGGTATATCTTCATAATTTGGGTAAAAACGTCTAATAATATGTGTTGTTTCAACTCCATCTACTTCCGGCATCATATGATCCATAAAAATAATATCATACATCTTTGACGAAATTTTACCTATTGCTTCTTTACCACTTGTTACTGAATCAATGTTCATCCTTAAAGGTTCCAAAAGACCTTCTGCAACAGTAATATTTACAGCATTATCATCAACAATAAGTATATTTGCATCAGGTGCAATAAAATCAAAATTATCGTCACTGTCTGCATTATATCCGCCAACAAAATCTTCTTCATTATATATAGCCGCAAAATTTAATGCATATATTGGTTTACCCAATATTTTCAAATTTGGTATATCAAATTTAGCAAATTCTTTATAATTAATAATTAGCACAGATGTAATCTCAGGATGTGCAATTACTTGCTCCTTTATTTCATCACTAAAATATACGCTGTCAACAAAGAAATATTTTGTATCAGGCAAAAATCCATTTTCAAACTCATCTGGTGAATTTACAATTACATGATTTATATCAAATAAATCCATAAGCCTGCCTATTTCACCCTGCAAAAAGGCATTGCTCACAAATATTACAGTCTTTCCTTCTGGTTTCTCTCTAAGTACCACACTTGCATTACTATTTATTATCTTCTGTGGAATCCTAAATGAAAATGTACTTCCTTCTCCATAAACACTTTCAACAGAAATACTTCCTCCCATAATTTCCACAAGCTGTCTGGAAATTGCAAGACCAAGACCTGTACCTTCAATCGACCTATTCCTCTTGCTGTCTACCTGTTGAAAAGAATTAAAAAGCTTATTTAAATCAGTTTTCTTAATACCTACACCTGTATCTCTTACAGAAACCAATAAATCCAGATTTTCTCCGTCCTCGTGCATCTCATAATCAATTGAGAGTACAATTTCACCACTTTCTGTAAACTTCACCGCATTATTAGAAAGGTTTATTATAATCTGTTTTATCCTTATATCATCACCATAAAGTGCATATGGTATATTAGGATTAGCTCTTATAATAAATTCTATATCCTTTTCACCAATCCTTGTTATAACGATATTTGAAATATCATTTATAAGGCTTAATGGTTCATATTCTACAGGTACAATATCCATCTTTCCTGATTCTATTTTAGAAAAATCAAGTATATCATTAATAATAGCAAGAAGTGCCTTTCCTGAAGTCTTAATCTGATTGATATACTCCTTTGCAGACTGTGAAAGGTCTTCCCGAAGAGCCATCTCTGCCATTCCAATTACTGCATTCATTGGAGTCCTTATCTCATGACTCATATTTGCAAGAAAATCTGATTTAAGCTGAGCCTCTCTTTTTAATTCTTCACCTGATGATAAAGCTTTTCTCTTGCTATATGCCAACTCTGAAATTACACTTGAAAGTACATGCACAAAATGTGATGCCCTGTCAATCGTCTCCCTGTCTACTATATTTACCTTCTGAACAGCATATATATATCGCAGTGGATCTACCCCTATCTCTCTTGCAATCTTCTCATACTTTAGTATATCCGGCTTTTCAGTAAGTACCTGCCCGCCAATTATTGCACCTATAATTTCATTATTTACAATAATTGGTGAAGCATAGTCTATAAGCCCGCCATGACATACATAAGTTACTGCACGTCCTTTTTTATAAGCATTCTCTGCACCCTCTCTGTCACACTTTTCACACCTTCTGCAGCCTACAGGAGAACTTCTTGTATATTTCATGCAAAATTCCGTAAAATTACTTCCTTTTGTAACCGGAGTCCCAGTACTATCCACAATAATAGTTGCCATACCTGTAATCCCTGCAAAACTCTCCTGTATCAACATAAGAGTATCAACGCTTATCAAGTCTGTTAAATAAATGTCCTCCATACAAGCCCCTTCTTTCTATATTTTTTTACGCCAATACCTCTCTCACCTTTGTAAGTAGTGTATCTCTGTCTATTGGCTTAAGCAGATATCCCTGAGGCTTATAAGCAAGTCCTGCTGCAACCTTACTCTTCTCCTTAACACCTGTAAGAAACAGTACCGGAAGAGCACCAAGCCTTGAATTATCTCTTATTTTCTCAAGCACTTCTGGTCCCTTTTCACCTGGCATTTCATAATCAAGCAACACTAAATCTGTAGTATTATTAATATTGCTTAAAAATCTATATGCAAGCTTACCATTCTTTGCAACAGCAACATCATAATCCTTTTCAAGATATCCCTTTATCAGCTTAAGCATCAAAGGATCATCATCAACCACAAGAATATGTTTTCTTTCAATTGGCTTTACCACTGGTACTGCAGATACTTCTGATACTTTTGAAGATACTGCTGCGCTATTTTCCCCTTTACTTCCATTTACTCCTACTAATTCTAAATCAAGCTCTTTGCGTATCTTTTCAAAATCCATAAGTTCCTTTTTATTAAGAGTAATATCATAACTTGAGGTCTGGGCAGGCTCAACTTTTTTCTTATGGTGCTCCATATAAGAAACGACAGCAGAAGTTATCTGTGCTGCAACAATAGGCCTGTACAATATAAGTGCCTCTGACATACTTGGACATTTTCTGACAAGCTCTGCACACTCTTCTTGAGAACCAATAAGAACAATAGGTATATTTTTCTTATCTGCCAGCATTTTAATAGTTGAAACACGATAATCAAACCCTGTAGGCTCATTACTTATACAAAGTGTAATTAAATCAGGATCAACATACTTTATATGATTTTCTACATCTTCATATCTGGAAGAGCAGAATAAAGAATCGAACTCAAATGACATATGTACAAAAAATGTTTCAACAAGTGTCTCATTAGAACCAATTAACAGCGTCTTAAATCTCATATTTAACCCTCCATAATTTACGAATCAATAACTCCCATATATTCATTTGGTAACATTATACTATAAGATGAAAAAAAAGGCATCTATTTTTTGTTAAAAATATAATGTAATTATGATATTACTTTTCACACCCACGCCAAATTCCAGGATTTTGGTAAAAATTTTGTAAATACAGAAAAAACGTACAACACTAATATTACTATGCCACACGTTTTTCTTAATTTATTATTCTGATATTACTTTCTTTAAATCATATATCAGCTTTGTTATTCTCTCATGCTGCATCTTCATGCTAACCTCATTTACCACCATACGTGCAGAAAGCGGGCATATCTCTTCAAGCACCTCCAGCCCGTTCTCTTTAAGAGTCGAACCTGTTTCAACGATATCAACTATTACCTCTGATAATCCTACTATTGGTGCTAACTCTACAGAACCATTTAACTTAATGATTTCAGCCGTCTGATGTTTATAATTATAAAAATAATCCTTTGCTATCGATGGATACTTGCTTGCCACCCTTATAAGGGAGCCATTGTTTAACTGCTTTTTCGCACTTGCAGGTCCTGCTACACACATACGGCATTTCCCGAAATTCAAATCAAGCACTTCATAAAGTTTTCTTCCCTCTTCAAGTATTGTGTCCCTTCCTACTACTCCTATATCTGCCGCACCTAGTTCCACATAGGTAGGCACATCTGTTGCTTTAGATAAAAAGAATTTAAAACCAAGCTCTTCATTTACAAATATAAGCCTTCTTGTATCTTTATCCTTCATCTCCTCACAGGTAATGCCAATCTTTTCCAGAAGTCCAAGTGTATGTTTAGCAAGCCTTCCCTTTGCAAGTGCAAATGTAATATATTTCTTGTCCCTCATTTTAATCCTCCATTAAACTAATTTTTCCACCTTATCTTCTGATTCCATTATAAGAACTTCCTCTATATTCATACGCTTTGCATACTCTTTATAATCATCCGCCTGTTTGTGGGAAGACTTACGTATAAGCTGAATAAAACTTCCCTCTTTACGCATTTTTTCTGCCTTTTTTATCGCTGCTGCCCGAAATTCCTGAGGATATACAAGAATAATTCCCTTTATTACATCATTATCCAAAAGATTTTGACGTGACATTGCAAGCATAAGATGATCTATTACTATTGCAAGCCCTATGCCATTTGCGTCTTTGCCAAACTGGCCTGCAAGACCATCATAACGTCCTCCTGTTGCAACAGCCTCTCCGGTTCCATACGTATATGCCTTAAATATTATACCTGTATAATAACTGTAGTTGCTAAGCATACTTAAGTCCATAGTTACATAATCTGAAAACCCATAGACTTTAATTATTTCTTCTACTTTTTTTAACCGATCTAAAGCGTTTATTACACGCTCATTTTTAGAACGCATTTTCACAAATTCCGTAAATTCATCAAGCTCTCCAATCATTTCAGGAAGCTTTAAAAATATCTCCTTAAGATTTTCTGATACACTTAGCTTATCTTCTGCAGCATTATTAGTAAGTATATCCTCAACACCAAAAAAGTTTTTACTTTCTATAAGCTCTCTTAGGTTCGCTGCTTCAAATTCAGACAATCCTGCTTCTTCCACTAATCCGCAGAAAAAGTCTGCATGTCCTACCTCTATCTGAAAATCGGTAAGACCACTTTTTAAAAGGCATTCCACAGTTAGTGCAACCATCTCTGCATCTGCATCAGAACTGTCATCATTATAAAGCTCTGCACCAACCTGTGTGACTTCCTGAAGTTTTCCCTTATATTTTCCTGTATTTACAAAAGTATTTGCAATATAGCACAGACGCAGCTGCATATCCTCATCCCTGTAATACTTTGCCACACATCTTGCAATAGGAGGTGTCATATCAGGTCTTAAGACCAGCGTATTATTCCCCCTGTCAAAAAATTTAAACATCTCTTTTGAAGCTACTGTACCACGCTCTTTGTTAAATACATCAAAATATTCAAAAGTAGGTGTCTGAATATCCCTAAATCCATATGAATTAAGCACACCTCGCACAGCATACTGCACTTTAAGCTTATTTTCACAATCTGCACCATAAGTATCTTTAACACCGCCTGGTGTATGAAGAATCTCACTGCTTACACTATCCCATTCAAAATATTTATTCATATTAATTCCCTCCCTCTAATAAAGACTTGTAGGCGTCTCCTGTTTTGGCTCATACCCTTTCTTTTTAAGCTCATCTATAATCTGCTGCTTGTGCTCATGCCCAAATGCTTCAATCGTAATGGTAAGCTCTACTGCTGAATTTCTGTTTATGCTAACAAACTGATTATGTTCGAGTTTAATTATGTTTCCATTCATATCCGCTATCACATTTGCTACATTTACAAGCTCTCCTGGTCTGTCAGGTAAAAGAAGTGATACTGTAAATACCCTTCCTCTCTGAATAAGTCCATGCTGTACAACAGAAGAAATTGTAATTATATCCATATTGCCGCCACTAAGTATAGATACTATTTTCTTATCCCTGCATTTAAGATGCTTAAGTGCTGCAACTGTAAGAAGTCCAGAATTTTCAACAAGCATCTTGTGATTCTCCATTATATCAAGAAAATTTACAATAAGTTCATGGTCATCAACTGCTATAATATCATCAACATTTTTCTGAATATATGGAAAAACTATATCTCCCGGTGTCTTTACAGCAGTACCATCCGCTATCGTATCAACATCAGGCAGCGTAACTACATTGCCCTTCTCCAGCGATTCTTTCATACAGCTTGCTCCCGCTGGCTCTACACCAATGACTGTTATATTTGGATTTAAAAGCTTTGCAAGAGTTGATACCCCTGCTGCAAGTCCACCGCCGCCAATAGGCACAAGTATTATATCTACTGTAGGCAGCTCTTTAAATATCTCCATTGCAATAGTTCCCTGCCCTGTTGCAACAGTCTCATCATTAAACGGATGCACAAATGCTGCTCCATTGTCCTCGGCAAGTTTTAAAGCATACTGGCACGCCTCATCATATACAGAGCCATAAAGCACCACCTCTGCTCCATAGCTTTTTGTACGGTTTACCTTAAGAAGTGGTGTAGTTGTAGGCATAACAATAGTTGCAGGAACATTGTAAAGTTTTGCTGCATATGCAACCCCCTGTGCATGGTTTCCCGCTGAAGCAGTTACAAGTCCTTTCTTCCTTTCCTCCTCCGACAACGTACTAATCTTATAGTAAGCTCCTCTAACCTTATATGCACCCGTATACTGCATATTTTCAGGCTTTAAATATACCTTATTACCTGTCTGTGCAGAAAAATACTCACTATAAATAAGACTTGTAGGAAGCACTACCTCTTTTACCTTTTCAAAAGCCTCTTCAAATTTATCCAAAGTCATCATCTTACCAATATGCTCCTTTCAATTACTATACTAAAATACTAATTGCTCCGCTCAAATAACGCATCTACAAAAGAATCTGCATTAAATTTCTGTAAATCATCTATCTTTTCACCAATACCTATAAATTTTACAGGAATATTCATTTCTGACTGTATTGCAATCGCTATCCCGCCTTTAGCAGTACCATCAAGTTTAGTAAGTATAATACCTGTTATATCTGCAACTTCATTAAACTGCTTTGCCTGTGCAAGTGCATTCTGTCCCGTAGTTCCATCAAGTACAACAAGTGTTTCCCTATGTGCATTTGGAAATTCCCTGTCAATTATTCTGTTAATTTTCTTTAGCTCCTCCATAAGATTTTTCTTATTATGAAGCCTTCCTGCTGTATCACATATAAGTACATCAGCATTTCTGGCTTTTGCTGCATTTACTGCATCAAATACGACAGACGCCGGATCTCCGCCCTCTTGTCCTGCTATAATCTCAACACCTGCTCTGTTTGCCCACTCTGTAAGCTGCTCTATTGCTGCTGCTCTAAATGTATCTGCTGCTGCAAGTACCACCTTTTTTCCACGGCTCTTCATCTGTCCTGCAAGCTTTCCAACAGAAGTAGTTTTTCCCACACCGTTTACACCTATAAGCATAACTATAGAAGTCTCATTTTCAAAATCATACGCATGTTCATCAACACGCATCTGGTCTTTTATTGAATCGATTAAAAGTTTACGGCACACCTCTATTTCCTTTATTTTCTGCTCTTTCACCTTCTGCCTTAAGGCATCAATTATTTTCTCAGTGGTAGCAACACCTATGTCTGCCATTATGAGAACTTCTTCTAATTCTTCATAAAAATCCTCATCAATCTCAGAAAAACCACTAAAAATAGAATCAATGCCTGAAACAAAATTATCCCTTGTTTTAGCAAGTCCATCAATAAGTTTACTAAAAAAACCTTTCTTCTCCTTCATTACCAAACCTCCTGATTGTTATATGAAACAACTTTAGTTGTTTCCATTACTATAATTAGCTATTTCTTTCTCATCAAGCAGATTTACCGAAACAAGTGTTGACACCCCTTTCTCCTGCATAGTTATTCCATAAAGTATATCGGCTGAATTCATAGTTCCTCTTCTATGCGTAATTACAATAAATTGTGTATCCGTGGTAAGCTTATGTAAATAATTAGCATACCTGTCCACATTGGAATCATCAAGTGCTGCCTCTATCTCATCAAGCAGACAAAACGGCGATGGCTTTAAGCTCTGTATTGCAAAAAGCAAAGCAATCGCTGTAAGAGCCTTCTCCCCTCCGGAAAGCTGCATCATATTCTGAAGCTTCTTTCCTGGAGGCTGTGCTATTATAGTAATGCCTGAAAGAAGTATATCTTCATCACTGGCAAGCTCTATTGTACCACGTCCTCCGCCAAAAAGCTCTTTAAATACCTTGTCAAACTGGGACTTTATCTTTTCAAACTCTTCCTCAAAGCGACGTCTCATCTCCACATCTAAATCTTCAATAATACCAACAAGCACATCTGCTGCTTCCGTGAGGTCTGCATGCTGACTGTTAAGCAGCTCATATCTTTCCATAATCTCTTTATATTGCTCTATTGCATTAATATTGACATCACCAAGTGCTTTTATGTCAGCTTTAATCTTAGCAATACCTGCCTTTATCTTTGAAAAATCCATATCAGTATCTGTCTTTAACTCTTTTGCAGTATGATATGTAAGCTCATATTGCTCCCACATATATGAAGTATATGCATCAATATTTTCCATAAGCTTTTCTCTGTGGTTATTGAGACGGAAACATTCCTTGTCCAGTTCATTTATAAATCCTGACAATTCCTCTCTCTTTAAAAGAAAGCTTTTATGTTTAACTGATATCTCATCCCTCTGTGTTTTAAGTCTTTCCATACTATTAGAAAGATTTTCCTCTTCTATTTTAATTTTTTCAATATCTTTTTTTACAGCTTCTATCTCTTCTCGTTTCTCACTTACCTGAATATCTGCGTTTTTACTGTTTGCCAAAGCATCACTAAGTTCTTTATCTGTTTTGTTAATCTCACCCTCTATACGTTTTATATTTTCATCTATAAACTCTTTTTTTTGTGAAAGTGCCGCAAGCTCAAGCATAATTTCAGAATTCTTTTGTGCTGCAAGCTTTTCAATATTTTTATGTTCTTCAAGCTTACTACTAAGCTCTGCTATCTCTTCTTCAAATAATTTATTCCTGTCATCATTGTCAGAAATCCTTTCTAAAATTTGCTGCATCTGGCTTCTAAGTTCTCTATTTCCGTCTTCAATGCCTTTTGCTTCAAACTGAACCTGCTCAAGCTTTCTGTTATTATCCTCTATATCTGCATATGCTCTGTCACAATTAATCTTTGCAGTATTTTGTCTAATAATAAGTTCCTGTTTTATCTTCTCATCATCAGAAAGCTTTTTAGATATTTCTGATCTATTTTTCTCATTCTCTTTAATCTCGCTTTCAATCTCCAAAAGCCTGCTCTTTAAATCTTTGACACGTTCTTGCAAATCTTCCATTTCACGCCGCCGTCCAAGCAGATTATTACTGTTTTTAAAAGCACCACCAGACATTGAACCACCAGTATTTAATAAGTCTCCTTCTACAGTAACTATTCTTATAGTATGATGATACTTATTTGCAAGTACAATAGCATTATCAATGTTGTCAACAACTATAAACCTGCCAAGAAGATATTCTATAAGACCTGAAAATCTGTCCTCCGTTTCTACTAAAGAAGAGGCAATACCTATAACCCCTTCCTGTGACATTATGCCGCCAGCATACATAGCAGGCTTTGCTTTAACATTTGTAAGAGGCAGAAATGTTGCACGTCCATATTTGTTCTTTTTAAGGTATTGTATCATATTTTTAGCCGTCTGCTCATTATCAGTTACAATGTTTTGTATACTTCCTCCAAGAGCAGTTTCAACAGCCAGCTCATACTCTTTTTTTACTCTTATAATATCAGCAACAACACCTATAATACCACTATTTTCTTCCTTTTGCTCCATTACGCGCTTAATACTCTGACCAAAACCTTCATATCTTTCAGTCATATTCTTAAGAGAATTAAGCCTTGAATTTTCAATGTGAAACTTTTGCTGTACATCTCTATGCTCTCTGTTAAAATTATCAGTATCACTGTTAATTCTATTTAATGTTACTTTAAGCTCGTCTTCTAAAACATTAATCTGAGAAATTTTTTCTGATAAATCGTCAAATAGTTCTTTCTGTTCCTTATGCGTCTCCTCAAGAACAGATATTTCTGACTTATAATGAAGCATACGATTGGCATATTCTGATTTTTTAATATCATTCTGTCCTATAAGAGTCTCAAATTTCTGCCTTTCAGACTTTATATCAGATGTTTCATTAATTACCTCAAGCATATTATTTCTACATAACTGTATGCTTCCTTCTGCATCAGAAATTTTTGCTGCCACCTCTTCAATCTTACTCTCATTTTCTTTAAGTAAAATATCTGTTTCTTCTATCTTCCTGTCATTATCTAAACATTCTTTCTGACATCCAAAAAGTTCTTCTGTCAATATCTTTTTTCTTTCAATACAGTTCTGTGTCTGTTCCTTATAATGCTCTCTATTTTGAAATACTGCATTAATCTGCTCGTCCAATATTTTAATATTATTTTCACAATTATTGCAGTCTACCCTCTTGGCGGCAAGTTCCTCATTTCCTTTATCTATATCATTATTATACTGAATAAGTTTTTCATCTAACTCTTCATATTTCTTTCTACTATCCTCAAATTCAAGCTTTGAGTTAGATAAATCACCTTCGGCTATCTTTATCTTATTATCAACCTCTGCAATCTCTGTATTAGCCTTATCATATTCCATAAGAAACATATTGACATCAAGTTCTTTTAACCTATCCCTGTATTTTAAATACTCTTTTGCCTTGTCAGACTGATGTCTTAATGGTTCAACCTGTTTAGAAAGCTCTGAAAGAATATCTTCTATACGTACAAGATTTTGCCGCTCTTCCTCAAGGTTTTTTTCTGCATCTGATTTCCGCTTTTTATATTTTACAATACCAGCTGCTTCATCAAAAAGCTCACGCCGCTCCTCAGGCTTTCCGCTTAGAATTTTATCAATCTGTCCCTGTCCTATAATAGAATATCCTTCCTTACCTATACCTGTATCAAAGAGAAGTTCCTGAACATCTCTAAGGCGGCAGGAGGTTCCATTTAAAAGATATTCACTCTCACCAGAACGATATACCCTTCTGGCTATCTTTACCTCTTCATATGGCACATTAAGTTTATGATCACTGTTATTTATTGTAATAGCGACATAAGCATATCCAAGAGGTCTTCTAAGCTGTGTACCTGCAAATATAACATCTTCCATCTTTGCCCCTCGGAGCTGTTTCGCACTCTGCTCTCCTAAAACCCACCTGACAGAATCCGCAACATTGCTTTTACCGCTTCCATTTGGCCCAACTATTGCAGTAATACCATGATGAAACTCAAATACAAGTTTGTCAGCAAATGATTTAAAACCATGCACCTCAAGACTCTTTAAATACATTACTTACTCTCACTTTCTCTTAACTCTAATATAGCCTGATATGCTGCTGACTGCTCCGCCTTTTTCTTCGTCTTACCTGACGCAGTAGTCACTGTCCTGCCTCCAATATTTACTGCTACGGTAAACGACTTATTGTGGTCTGGACCTTCTTCATTTAAAAGCTTATATTCAAGATCAAGGTGTTTACTTTGTACAATCTCTTGAAGAATAGTCTTGCTGTCATAAAATAATTTTTTAGTTTCAATATCCTCTAAAACATGCTTATGCACATACTGTCTGGCACGTTCAAAGCCACCATCAAGATATATTGCACCAATTGTAGCTTCAAGCGTATCAGACAGTATAGAATCTCTCTCACGTCCTCCTGTCCTGTCCTCCCCTTTTCCCAAAAGAATAAACCTGCCAAGTTCTAATTTTCTTGCACAAAGTGCAAGTGTTGGCTCACACACATAGCTTGCCCTTATCCTGGTCAAATCCCCTTCAGGCATTGTAGGATTTTTGTCGTATATATACTCACTTGAAACAAGCTCAAGTACAGCATCCCCAAGAAATTCAAGCCTCTCATTACATTCATATTTCTTTATTCTGTTTTCATTGGAATATGAACTGTGTGTAAGTGCAGTAATAAGCAAATCCACATTTTCAAACTTATATCCAATCTTTTCTTCAAAACCTAATATCTTATCATTACTCATTGGGTAATCTCCTGCTAATATTTATATTTCCTAAAATACATTTACAAAACAATCACAGAGGTGTGCATCTGTAATATGTGTTTCCTGCATGATGCACACCTCCAAAAGGTGTTTGAAAATTCAATTACTGTCCGGATTAAACACTAGAGCGTGTTTGAAAATTGCTTTTTGCAAGATGTGCTTCACACTTTGTGGGAGATTTGACTCAAAATTTTCAAACATGCTATATGCGAAACTTCAAGCCTTACACACTTTGTAACACAAGTTTTTCCAAATCCTCTACTGTATCAATATCATTAATAATATTTTCATCAAATATTATATCAAACTCCCCTTCTACACCCATAATAATTTGAGTAAGCTCAAGTGAATCTGCCCCCAAATCATCATAAAAAGACATGTCCCCGCTGATTTCATCAGCTTCAACAGACAACACTTCCGCTATAATCTTTTGAAGTTTTTCTAATTCCATTATGACACCGCCTTATTCAATAGTTAAATTTTCCTTTATTTTTTCATTTATATCCTCTTCTCCAAATTGTATGCACTGCTTTATCGCCTGTTTTATTTCTACCTCTGTAGAACTGCCATGAGCCTTTACTACAAGCCCATTTAACCCAAGCAAAGGTGCTCCTCCCTGTTCTGATGTATCAAACTCTTTTAGAGTCTTTTTAAGGGCAGGCTTAATCAAAAGTGCACCTATCTTGCTTCTTAGAGTTGACATAAGCCCTTCCTTTACCTTGTGCAGAAGCGTTGCAGCAAGCCCTTCATATAATTTTAGTATTACATTGCCTACAAATGCCTCACAGACTATTACATCTGCATCTCCTTTCGGTATATCCCTTGCCTCAATACTTCCGACAAAATTAATATCAGTACATTCCTTTAATAAAGGATATGTTTCTTTTACAAGCATATTCCCTTTTTCTTCTTCTGCACCTATATTCACAATCGCAACTCTTGGATTATTAATACCAACAACATATTTCATATATATTGAACCCATCTTAGCAAACTGTACAAGATGTGAAGCTCTTGCATCAACATTAGCCCCACAGTCAATAAGAAGGGATACTCCCTTTGCAGTAGGAATAAGCGGTGCTAAAGGAGAACGCTCTACTCCCTTTATCCTCCCAACTACAAACTGTCCGCCAACAAGTATTGCACCAGTGCTTCCCGCTGAAACAAACGCATCAGCCTCACCATGCTTTACAAGATTCATACCTACTACGATTGATGAATTTTTCTTTTTCCTTATAGCCATAACAGGTGGCTCATCAAAGCCAATAACATCATCAGCATGAACTATACGCAGACGTTCTTTATCATATGTATACTGTTTAAGCTCCCTCTCTATTTCATCTGTTCTGCCTGCGAGGATAATACTAATATTTTCGACTTCATTTAATGCACCTACTGCTCCTTTTACAGGTGCAGTAGGTGCATTATCACCACCCATTGCATCAACAACAACCCTTACCATACCACTCATGCGTCACCCTCCATTTATCTTGTATTAATATACGCACAGACTTTATTGTACTCTAAAACATGCTTTAGTGCAAGTAATTTCCATATGTTATTGTTCTTGCTGCTATTTTTTCAAAATTCATTGAATCCTTACCGAAAAATCCTCATATATTCCAGCTAACACATTATCTCCAAAAGAATATTGCTCCATTGTTTCCTTTTCAAACCTATACACAAGTACTAACTCTTTCTCCTCATCTACAATCCAATACTCCCTAACACCAGAATTTTGATATTTAAAAAGTTTGGTCAAATAATCCATAGATTTATTTCCAGGTGAAACAATCTCAATAATCCAGTCCGGCGCACCCATACAACCATTTTTTGTAATCTTATTTTTATCACATATTACACTTATATCCGGCTCTACATAATTTTTACTATCCTCATTTAAAAATACCGCAAATGGAGCCGGAAAAACTTCACAAGAACCATTTTTTTGTACAATATAATCTTTTATTTGATAAGATAAATTCATTAAAATCCTTTGATGGTTTGTACTGGCCGGAGCCATGTAATAGATTTTTCCATCAATCAGCTCTGCACGTTCTTTGTCCTGTAAAGCATAAATATCTTTGATTGTATAAAATTCTTCCTTTGTTATGGTATCCATATATATTCACCTGCTTTCCTGCCATTCTTTAAAACATATAATTTTTGTTATATTTTTCTATTAAACACTCATGCTTTTTTCTTTCTTTATCGTAATTAATTCCTACAAACAATATATCTCCAAAATAATCTGCAAGTGAACCAACATAACTTTTATCTTTTATCTGACTTATTGCACCCAAAGCAGATTTGTCCCATTTAAGTTCAATCACCATAGCAGGTTTATTACAATTTTTTCTTGGCACAAATACAATATCTGCAAATCCTTTACCACTTGGAAATTCCCTAATAAGCATATATTCATTTCTTGCACTGTAATAAGCGATAGATATTACACAGCTTAATGTATTTTCATCATTATATTTTAAAATTGATGCAGTATCATCATGTACTCTATCGATTATTTCGGCAACTTTTATATTGTCACAATTTAAAGTAACTTCTAACAGCTCATTAGACAAATTAAGTGCTTTTATTACTTCTGTCCATCTGGAACCTTCAATAGCATTTTTAAATTCGTTTGCTACCTCAAGATTAGGAATAAATACTTCACCTGTTTCAGCAATATATCCTAAATAACCAAGATGTACAAGAAGTGTAAATACATCATCTTTAGTATCGAATGTTGTCATATCATTTTGAAATTTTTCTATATTAATTGGACAATGACCTCCACCAAGCATAATTATTATAGCGTCTTTAAGTCCCTCTAAATTTAAGTCAAAATAAATTCTTAAAGCTTCATATGTTTCTGTCCTTGTCCAAAAGCTTTTAAACCTTTTGCTTTTCATCACGCTTATAACAGATTTTGGATTATATATATGCAGCCCCTCTTCCAAAACATATCCGTCATACCAACGTTTTACTTCACTGAACTCTTTATTATATTCATTGCATAGAGATTTAACCTCATTTTCGGTAAAACCAACAAATTCTGCAAGTTCTGATGCATCTGTCATAGAAAATTCAGTAAACATATTAAGTGCAGAATGCGTTCCATATTTTTTAATTGGCAAAATTCCTGTCATATATGCAAGTTTTACATAAACTCTATCTTTAAACAAAGCTTTTAAAAAATCTAAATATTCTTT
>CAMWXG010000035.1 GCA_947178155.1 uncultured Lachnoclostridium sp. | reverse complement strand
ATATATTAATAATGTAATAAATAAGACTATAAAGAAAACACAAATTATTGACATAGCAACCTAATATATGTATATTGTTAGTGAATTATTTTATGTTTGCGAAATTTATTGTGAAAAGCTCATAGAATGGAGATTATTATGTTACTTTTATATAGACTTTCTTACACAGCATTTTCACTTGCCATTATAACAGCAGTTATGATGCCAGTGATATTAATACTTAGACTTTTGCTTTTAAAAGCGCCTAGAAAATATAGTGTATATTTATGGATATTATTGTTTTTTAGGGGTATATGTCCTGTATCTATGTCAAGTCCATTATGTATAGTGAGTTCATGGAACCGCCATTTTCACATGATTTTATCAGGTCTTGGACTTGAAATTATGGGTGATTTGGGTGTTATGACAGGGTGGAAAAGTGTTTTTGACAATCATATAAAAGCTAACTTTAGCTTTACTGTATGTACAATAATATGGTTAATTGGAATATTGGTAATAAGTCTGTTTACCTTTCTGCGTCAGAAAAAAAGCACAGCTAAGTTAAAGGAAGCATCAAATATATATGACAGGGTATATCAGATTAACAATCTTAAAACTCCGCTAATTACAGGTATTTTAAGACCTAAATTTTATATATCATCTGATATGAGGGTTGATGATGTAAAATATCTTTTGCATCATTATAAGGCGCATGTTAGAAGGAACGATGCGCTTGTAAGATTTTTGGCATTTATTGTAGTATGTGTGCAATGGTTCAATCCGTTTATATGGATTGCATATAATATTTTGATTACAGATATTGAATTAGCTGCTGATGATGAAGTTATTAAAAAGAATGGTTTAGACATTTCTAAACAATATGCACAAGAACTTGTCAATATAAAGCAGCATAAATCATCAAATGACGGTTCTTTTCTTACTTTTGATGAGAAATCTACAACATCAAGGTCTTTAAGGCTTATTTATATGAAGAAAGCAGACAGGCAGTATAGCATTATTGCAGTGCTTATTTTGTTTTTGTGTTTTGTATGGGGATTTTTATTAAGGCCGTTGCAGATTTTGTGGAATGGTGGTACATGGGGTGTCCAAAACAACAATATTGCTGATGAAGATATTTTCACTGATGCGAAAGAAATTATAGTTGCAGAAACGAGTACTACTTCACCAGAAGGACTCGAAAGAATTTTATCACTTGTTATGTCAAAAGGTACACATAATGAGGAAGGATATACAGGAAGTTTTGTATTGAAGCTTTCAGACAGTTATGGTGCTGAGCTTGCATATGCAAGTCTTGATTATATTTTTTCTGATATACAAGATGGTGAGATGCATTTTGAAAATGACATAGAACTTAATATAACTGATTATAATGAAGACGGTGTTAATGAAATATCAATAGGGCAAAAGGTTCAGTTATCAGAGGAAAAATGGGAAGAACTTACGGGGACGATTAATCGTGGAGACAGTAAGGATAGAGTATATGCAGCATTTATTTTTAATATTTATGGGACATCAATCAAAAAGGCTTCTGATGAAATATATACGACTGATACTCTAAAATATGCCTCGCCTGTTTTTGAAGTTCCAGAAGAGACTAAGAGAGTGTTTAATTTAGAATTATCAGGTCAAAATATATATTATGTATGGGATTTTGAAAGTGAAAAATATATTAAAAAAGAAATGACAGAGGAGGAACTTAAAAAATATAAAAAAGATTATGATGGAGTGGAAGCATTTGAAGGAGAGATAAACAGGCACACACTATTAGGTAAAGATGGAACTGATGTTATAGAAGTTAAAACAAGTAGGGACAATACAGGAGGTGAGGTTATTAAAAGTATTATATTATCTCCTGGTGACAGTCCTAAAAATATGATGGTAATTGAAGGTTACTATTATAATCTGCAATGGGCAACAGATGTTGATGTAAGTAATAAAAGATATGCTGTGCTTACTTATAATGGCAAAAAGTCACAAACTTTTATAATATATGATACAAAGGAGAAAAAAACGTATTATGAACATAGTGATGGAAATAGCATACTTGAAGGAGTATTTAAGAAGTTTAATTCAAATGTGGAATTTGATGAAGATGGTTTTGTTGCCTACAGTCTGCTTGAAAAGGATGAAAATAAGTTGACAATACAGTTTGCTGCTGATACAAGTAGTGGTTCGATTGTTAGTGGTAGTTATGTATATAATACATCATCAAAGAAGGTAGCTGATTTGAGTTACAGGCATAACAATAACAATGAGAATAGCACTACAATGCAAAATAACACTAATGATGCAGATACGGAAGACATAAACAGTATAAAAAGAGAGATTTTAGAAGATTTTGATGCAGGTGAAAACATATGGCAGAATATGGAGTGATATATAATGCCATATGCTGCTATATATCCTGATTATCAAATTTGTTGATATAGTCAGTATATTTGCTGAAATTACCTGAGTATATGACTTTTAGAAGTGCGTCAGCACAGCGCATGGCATTTGAAATAGTGGTAATTGATAGTATGTTATTATCCATAGCATCTGCGAATTCATCCATATCTACAATTTCAACATGGTTGTCAGGATATATAATTATGTCAATTAATAAATCATTAAATATATATATGTTTTTCTCATTCTGAATAGTTTCTATAATGTCACAATACCAATATACAAAGATATTATTTTTATCAAATATTTTGCTGACTTTTATGCCATCATTTATAAAATATGCAGAAATTCCGCCTTTTATATCATTTCTTGGTTTTAAAGTGTCCCATTTAGTTATGATGATACCATTATTTATCATAAGAATGTTGTCATCTTTAAGTTCAATGATTTCGTCAGGTATAAAACGTTTACGGAATAACCTAATATTGTCCATAAATATCACTGTGCCTTTCTACGAATATTTGTGTTTGGGTATTAGGTTAATTATAATAGTGAAAAACCCCAATGTAAAGAAGAAATATGCAATTTTTTGAAATTATTTTTGTAGACTTTTTAAATAGTATATCTTATAATAGTAATTAGCAAGTTTTGGGAAAGGAGTTTTTCCAATGAATGACAAGCAGCATAAAGTGGTTAAAAGCATTATAATGGTAACACAGATTGGTATAAGCATGATTGTACCTATATTTGTATGTGCTGCTTTAGGTGTTTGGATAAACAGGCTGACGGGTACACAAATTTGTTTTCTTATTATGCTGTTCATAGGAGTAGGAGCGGCTTTTCGGAATTTGTTTATTATAACAAAGTCATTTTATTCATCAGATATGGAAAAAGAGCACGAAAAACTTAAGTATATGCAAGAACTTAAGGATTATAGCAGGAAGTCTCCTGAAAATGCAGGTGAATATATTGAGATTACTAAAAAAAAGCGTTATCCTGAAAATAAAGGACCAACAAGAAGTTAAGTTCTGATTATCAGGGTAAAGATAAAACAGGAAGGTTTTGATGATGGATAAGGCAAAGCAAATCCTAAAAGAGATGTTTGTAGGATTAGCAGCATGGCTTACTGCTGCTATGGTTATATTGATTATTATTTCAAATCATAAGCTTGCAGTGGCAGCAGGACTGTTGCTTGGAGGTGCAACAGCGGCAGGGCTTATGATACACATGTACCACCATCTTGATATTGCCCTTGATATGGATGAAAAACATGCACAGAGCCATATAAGGTATGCAGCATTTAGAAGGCTTTTTTCTATGGCTTTAGTCATAGCTGTTTCAATGATTTTTTATAAATATTTTCATCCAATAGGTACTATAATAGGTATATTTGGTATGAAAATATCAGCTTATATGCAGCCAATAGTCCATAAAGCTATGAGGCGCATTAACCAGAGTTAATGTTGTGACAGTATTTTTATTAGCTGTCATTGCAATATAGGTTATTTGTCAAAGATATGAAATGCAACTGCATCATTGACAAGGCATTTAACCGCAAATAATAAGAAAAGGAGGAGAAAAAAGTGGGAAATGGCGTCTTAAACATGCCACAGGGCCTAAGCAGGGTTTTTCTTGCTGACGGCGGCGAGCAGGTTGACTTCTTTATAAGAGGTTACTCTGATACAAAATTTTCATTTTTTGGAAATGATGTATATCTTACAACAACACATATAGCTATGATCGTCGTTGTTGCAATTATTCTCGTCTTTGCCATATGTGCAAATCGTGCAATTAAGAATGCAGAGCCGGACAAAGTACCGGGACCATTTCTGAATGTAGTTGAGCTTATAGTTGAAATGCTTGACAATATGGTAAAAGGTTCTATGGGACCTAAAAACGCATTAAAATTCAGAAATTATGTGAGTGCACTGTTTTTATTTATATTAGTGTGTAATCTATCCGGGCTGTTAGGTCTGCGTCCGCCGACAGCAGATTTTGGTGTAACATTTCCATTAGCGCTTATTACATGGGTTTTAATTCAGTTCAATGGATTTAAGTACCAGAAAATGGGTAAGATAAAGGCTTTATTTGAGCCAATATTTGTATTTTTCCCTATGAATCTTATAAGCGAATTTTCAACACCAATATCAATGTCACTGCGTTTGTTTGGTAATGTATTATCGGGAACAGTTATAATGGGACTTTTGTATGGACTGTTGCCGAAGTTTCTTACACTTGTATGGCCGGCAGCGCTTCATGCATACCTTGATGTGTTTTCAGGATGTATACAGACATATGTATTCTGCATGTTGACGATGACTTTTGTATCTGATGCCATTGGAGAAAATGCCTGAATGTAAATAGTGCAAATGGGTTCTCAAAAAAAGTATCAGAGAAATAATTTATTATCAGAAGTTTATTAAAAGCAATTTTAAGGAGGAAATAGCAATGAATATAACAAATGAAGGTTTAGTATTAATGGGTTCTGCAATAGGTGCAGGACTTGCAGTTATAGCAGGTATTGGTCCTGGTGTTGGTCAGGGTATTGCGGCAGGTTATGGTGCTTCAGCAGTAGGACGTAATCCAGGTGCGAAGGGTGATGTAATGTCTACCATGATTATCGGTCAGGCCGTAGCTGAGACAACAGGTCTTTATGGTTTCGTGGTTGCATTAATCCTGTTATTTGCTAATCCACTTTATAGCAAACTTTAATTGATGTTCTGTTTTCAGGTAATATTATCTGAATAACTGCAGTATGCAAAAGAGATTGCAGTAGAAAGGAGGCTAAAAAGTGAATGGTTTAGTAAGAGTAGCTTTGGCGGGAGATGCGCTGGGCGATTATATATTTGGTCTGGACCCACAGCTTCTTGTAGATTCTTTAATAACGATGATTGCAATGTTTGCCCTGTTTGTTTTGCTTTCTTATCTTCTCTTTAATCCTGCAAGAACTATGCTTGAAAAGAGACAGGAGCGTATAAGGGAACAGCTTGATACGGCAGCAAAGGAAAAGGAAGATGCCATTAAGTTTAAGGCTGAATATGATGCAAAACTTAAGAATGTTGACAAGGAAGCAGAGGAAATTCTTGGTGAAACCCGTAAAAAGGCTATGAAGAAGGAAAGCGACATTATTAATGAGGCAAAAGAAGAGTCTGCCAGAATACTTGACAGAGCAAGCCGCGAGGTTGAACTTGAAAAGTCTAAGGTTAAAGATGATGTAAAGCAGGAAATTATAGCTGTTGCATCTGTTATGGCAGGAAAGATTGTTGCATCTTCTTTAAATGAAAATATACAGTCACAGTTGATTGCAGACACTTTAAAAGAGATGGGTGATGAAACATGGCTAAGTTAGTATCAAAAACATACGGCGAGGCTTTGTTTGAAGTAGCCGTAGAAAAAGGCACACTGGATACCATGCTTGAAGAAGTGGAAGCAGTTTTACAGGTGCTTAAAAGTAATAAGGAATATATAAGTCTTCTCACGCATCCTAAGATTCCTGTAGAAGAAAAGGTATCTATGGCAGAAAAGGCATTTAAAAGCCTGTCCGATGAACTTATCGGATTTATTGCTACTATTGTAGAAAAAGGACGTTTTTCTGAGATAGAAGATATACTTTCTTACTTTATATCAAGAGTATATGAGGAAAAGAAGATTGGTATTGTCAAAGTGACTTCTGCGGCTTCATTGTCAAACAAGCAGAAGAAAGAGATAGTAGCAAAACTTCATGAAACTACTTCATATTCAAAGTTACTTATGAACTATGATGTCAATCCTGATTTAATTGGCGGAATGGTTATACAGATAGGTGACAGAGTAGTAGATGGCAGTGTAAAGACAAAGCTGGCAAATATGGCAAAAGAGCTTAATAAAATCCAGCTATAAGATTAAATTTGAAAGAAGGTGCGAGAGTATCATGAATTTGAGACCTGAGGAAATCAGTTCGGTCATAAAAGAACAGATTAAAAACTATAGTACCAAATTTGAAGTTGCAGATACTGGTACTGTAATACAGGTTGCCGATGGTATTGCGCGTATTCATGGTTTGGAAAAGGCTATGCAAGGTGAGCTTCTGGAATTTCCAAATGAAGTTTATGGCATGGTATTAAACCTTGAAGAAGATAATGTCGGTGCCGTACTCTTGGGCGACCATAAAAATATTAATGAGGGCGATATTGTAAAGACTACAGGGCGAGTTGTTGAGGTTCCTGTTGGTGATGCAATGCTTGGTCGTGTAGTTAATGCATTAGGTCAGCCTATAGATGGAAAAGGACCTATTGAGACTACAAAGTCAAGACAGGTTGAAAGAGTTGCTTCTGGTGTTATTGCAAGAAAATCTGTTGATACACCATTGCAGACAGGTATAAAGTCCATTGATTCAATGGTGCCTATCGGAAGAGGTCAGCGTGAGCTTATTATTGGTGACCGTCAGACAGGTAAAACGGCCATTGCAATTGATACAATAATCAACCAGAAGGGGCAGAATGTTAAATGTATATATGTTGCTATTGGACAGAAGGCTTCAACAGTTGCATCTATTGTTAAAAAGCTTGGAGAATATGGTGCTATGGATTATACAACAATAGTAGCTGCTACAGCAAGTGAGCTTGCACCATTACAGTATATTGCTCCATATTCAGGCTGTGCTATAGGCGAGGAATGGATGGAAAATGGAGAAGATGTTCTTATCATTTATGATGATTTGACAAAGCACGCTGCCGCATATCGTACAATGGCACTTCTTCTTAAGCGTCCTCCTGGACGTGAGGCTTATCCTGGTGATGTTTTCTATTTACATTCAAGACTTCTTGAGAGGGCAGCAAGACTTTCAGATAAGCTTGGGGGAGGTTCTCTTACAGCGCTTCCTATTATAGAAACACAGGCAGGTGACGTGTCTGCATATATTCCTACGAATGTAATATCCATAACAGATGGACAGATTTATCTTGAAACAGAAATGTTTAATTCAGGATTTCGTCCAGCTGTAAATGCTGGATTGTCAGTATCACGTGTGGGCGGTTCTGCGCAGATTAAGGCAATGAAGAAAATATCAGGCCCTATACGTATTGAGCTTGCACAGTTTAGAGAGCTTGCAGCATTTTCACAGTTTAGTTCGGATCTTGATCCTGAAACAAAGGCACAGCTTGCACAGGGTGAGCGTATACGTGAGATATTAAAACAGGATCAGTATAATCCTATGCCTGTTGAAAATGAGGTAATTATTATCTATGCTGCAACGAAAAAGTATCTTATAGACATAGAAGTTGAGGATATACTTGAATTTGAAAAAGGTCTTTTTGAGTATATTGATACAAAATATCCTGATGTACCAGATTCTATCAAAACATCAGGAGAGATTAAAGAAGATATTGAAAAGCAGCTTATCAAAGCTATTGAAGAGTTCAAGGCAGATTTCACTAAGAACAGATAGAGAGGTGTTGCGATATGGCCTCAATGAGGGATATTAAAAGGCGTAAAGAAAGTGTCCAGAGTACAGGACAGATTACGAAAGCTATGAAGCTTGTATCCTCTGTAAAACTGCAGAAAGCTAAGGTTGGTGCAGAAGTATCAAAACCATATTTTGATGCAATGTATGAAACTGTAGCAGACATGATTGCAAAATCAGGTCAGATGTCACATCCCTTTCTTCAGAAAAGTCAGTCTGAGAAAAAGGCTGTTATAGTAATTACTTCCAACAGGGGGCTGGCAGGCGGATATAATTCCAATGTTGTGAAATTGGTTACTAAGGATGAGCGTTTTGATAAAGAGAATACTGTTATTTATGCTGTTGGCACAAAAGGCAGGGATTCTCTTACAAGGCAGGGATATGAGCTTGCAGGTGACAATTCAGAAGCTATAAATGAGCCATTGTTTAGTGATGCAATGGATATTGGCAAGGAACTTTTGAGCAAGTTTACAAGTGGTGAAATTGGTGAAATATACCTTGCGTATACAATATTTAAAAATACTGTAGTGCAGATACCGACAATGATTAAACTCCTTCCAATAGATGCGGAGGACATTGTATCTGAAATGGAAGATGAGCCGGAAGATGCAATTGACAAGATTACGTTAATGAATTATGAGCCAGAGCCAGAAGAGGCGCTTGATGCAATTATTCCAAAGTATATAAATAGTTTGATATATGGTGGTTTAGTAGAGTCTCATGCGAGTGAGAACGGCGCTCGTATGCAGGCAATGGATTCTGCAACAAGCAATGCAGAAGAAATGATTAGTGATTTGTCGCTTAAATATAATAGAGCAAGACAGGCTTCTATAACTCAGGAGCTTACAGAGATTATAGCCGGGGCATCAGCTATATCATAATAATCTAAATAAATGTAAAGGAGAAAGACGATGGCAGAATTAAATACAGGTAAGCTTACTCAGATTATCGGTGCAGTTCTGGATATCAAATTTTCAGAAGGAAATCTTCCGGAAATCAATGATGCTATCAATGTGCCAATGAAAGATGGCAAAAAGCTGGTAGTTGAAGTTGCACAGCATCTGGGTGATGATACTGTTCGCTGTATTGCTATGGGTTCAACAGATGGACTTGTCCGCGGCATGGAAGCTCAGGCAACAGGCGGCCCTATCTCAGTGCCGGTTGGTGAAGCTACACTTGGGCGTATGTTTAATGTACTTGGTGAACCGATAGATGAAAAGCCGGCTCCAACAGGAGTACAGTATGATCCAATTCATAGAAAAGCACCCGCATTTGATGAGCAGTCTACAGAAACAGAAATACTTGAAACAGGTATAAAAGTAGTAGATTTGCTGTGTCCATATCAAAAAGGTGGTAAAGTAGGACTTTTTGGAGGTGCAGGTGTAGGAAAGACAGTATTAATACAGGAGCTTATTACAAATATAGCTCAAGAGCATGGTGGATTTTCAGTATTTACAGGTGTAGGTGAGCGTACACGTGAGGGTAATGACTTATACTATGAAATGATTGAATCAGGTGTTATTGATAAGACAACAATGGTATTTGGTCAGATGAATGAGCCACCTGGAGCACGTATGAGAGTAGGTCTTACAGGACTTACAATGGCAGAGAATTTCCGTGACCGTTCAGGTAAAGATGTACTTCTCTTTATTGATAATATTTTCCGTTTTACTCAGGCAGGTTCAGAGGTTTCAGCTTTGCTTGGACGTATGCCTAGTGCGGTAGGTTATCAGCCAACTCTTCAAACAGAAATGGGTGCTTTACAGGAGCGTATTACATCTACAAAGAGAGGTTCAATTACGTCAGTTCAGGCGGTATATGTGCCTGCCGATGACCTTACTGATCCTGCTCCTGCTAATACATTTGCACATCTTGATGCAAAGACAGTTCTTTCACGTTCAATATCAGAGCTTGGTATTTATCCAGCTGTAGATCCACTTGAATCTACATCACGTATACTTGATCCTCATATAGTAGGTGAAGATCATTATAAAGTAGCACGTGGAGTACAGGAAATACTTCAGAAGTATAAAGAGCTTCAGGATATTATTGCCATTCTTGGTATGGATGAGCTTTCAGAAGAGGATAGGATTGTAGTAAATAGAGCAAGAAAAATACAGAGATTTTTATCTCAGCCATTCCATGTTGCAGAGCAGTTCACAGGACTTCCGGGACAGTATGTACCTGTCAGTGAAACTATTCGTGGTTTTCAGGAGATTATGGAAGGCAAACATGACGATATTCCGGAGAATTTATTCCTTAATGCCGGCACTATAGATGAGGTAGTTGAGAAAATGAAATCCAGATAGAAAGGAGACATCATATGGCTGACACAACGTTCAACCTGCAGATTATCTCCCCTACCCGCGTATTCTTTGATGGTGATGCAGATATGGTAGAAATGAAGACAAGTGAGGGAGAGATTGGTGTATTAGCTGGTCATATTCCTCTGACAGCCATATTAATGCCGGGCATACTGCGTATAAAGCAGTCAGATGGTACAAAAGAGGCTGCTCTTCATGATGGATTTGTCAAAATCACAAAAAGTAAGGTAACTATACTTGCCGAGTCATGTGAATGGCCTGACGAGATAGATGTAAATCGTGCTGAAGAGGCAAAAATGCGTGCGGAACGCCGTATAAAAAGCGGTGAGAGTTCAGTAGACATGATGCGTGCAGAACTTGCATTAAAGAAAGCACTTACAAGAATTGACCTTGCAGGCAGGTATAAATAATTTGTTCGGTTTTAAATAAGTAAGTATAAAAATGACGGTGTATAAAATATACACCGTCATTTTTTGTACATTCCCTTAACATTAATTAAATATAGCTGTTATGAAATGCATTCACATATAGTAAAATATGCACTATAATAATATGTAAATATTATTAAATAGAATCTGCATAGTCTTTTGCTGTTGTTTTGCCAGTCTTCCAGTCTTCCATCTTCTGCTTTGTTGCTTCCAGAGTCTGCTTGCAGATATCAGGTAATTTCTCACCCCATGCAGCAGTAGCTTTATCATAACCCTTCTGGATTGCAGCCATCATTTCATCGGCTTTTTCTGTGTCACCGCCTGAAAGTGCGATTGCCATACTTACAAGTCTGTCAGATGTCTTGTTTACACCCCAGTAGCCATCCTCTGAAATATCTTTTTGAGCCTGTGCAATTGTAGCAGGATCAGCTAAAGCAGCAGCACTGCGGAAAGTTGAAGCAAGATTTTTAGAGTTAGCAAGGTTAAACTTATCGCCCTGTTTTCCAAGTAACTTCTGAACAAGACTCTGCATTGAAGCAGCACGTGACTCTTGGTCAGATTTTAACTTTGCAACGATTGCCTTATTGTCATATATCTGGCTTGCACTGTCTTTTTTAGTAGTAGTGCTTTTTTCATAAACGGCAGCTTCTTCTTTGGTTTCTTTAGAACTAGCCTGTTCCTTCTTTTCTGCTTCTTTAGCTGCTGTTGCTGCGCTGGTACTAGCAGCTTCATATGTCTGTGTGGTTGATGATATTGATGATACGCTCATATTAAAACCTCCTTTTTACCATATATATTTATTTCCAATAAAAATGTACGGATAATTATTGGTTTATATTATTTTGTATTAAGTATATCGGGCATTAAGCCGAATATATTTAATATAAATCCATAAAAATTTCAAATTTTTGTATTGTATTTTTATACTGTAGACGAAATAAAAATATCATATGTGTTGTATTTGTCCAGAGCCTTTTTATAAGTGGTTAATGCAGTCTGCTTATCAGAAAATATTCCATATACTGTGGGGCCGCTTCCGCTCATAAGTGAACCTAATGCATTATTGCTGTTAAGAAATGATTTAATGTCTGATAATATAGGATATTCAGGTATTGTAACTGTTTCAAGCACATTTGACAGACAAGATGATATGCCTGTTATATCCTGCTGACTTATATATTTAAGCATTTTATCGGTGTCAGGGTGGTATGAGAGGTGTTCTAAATCAAGGTTATTGTATACATATGCTGTACTTACATTAACATCAGGTTTAATTAGGACAAGCCAAAGCTTGGGAATATCAGGCAGACGAGTAAGTATTTCACCTATTCCTTCAGAGAGCATTGTTTTTTTTCGTATACAAAACGGGACATCAGCACCAAGTGTTACACCTACATCACATAGCATTTGTTCAGTTAGGTTAAGATTACACAGTTTGTTAATAGCAATAAGGGTAGCGGCACAATCCGAACTTCCACCAGCAAGACCTGCGGCAGCAGGAATATTTTTCTCTAAATATATATTAAAGTTATAGGGAATATTATAATTTTTTTTCATAAGCATGGCAGCTTTGTATACCAGATTCTTTTCAGCAGGGATTTTGTCGGGCAGCTCTTTATTCATTGAAAATATTATACTATTGGATAATTCATTGCTGTTATTGGGAATATTATTATAGTTATCAATAGAGTTAAGACTAATTGTAAGTTTATCATATATATCAATAGTCTGCATGATCATTTTTAAATCATGGTAGCCATTATCACGCTTTCCAGTTACATCAAGAGTAAGGTTGATTTTGGCTGGAGCATATACTGTTATTGAATTATTAGATTGTGTATTCATCTTAGGCCTCCATATTAAATATATTTTTTTAAATACTGTAAATATTGTGGTTATTGTAGTATACTGTTATATAATGGTTGTTGAAGTGAATGATAACTATAGATTAACACAAATATATAGTAATGCAAATATTAATTTGAAAGTTCTTATGATTTGTTATAAAATAAGTGTATTAGAGCGTGTTTGAAAGTTCATTCTCACAATCTGCACTCTTCACTTTGCGATATATTTGTCCCAAATTCAGTCAACGTAGCCCTCTACGCCTCCTAAATTTGAGCCAAATCTCCCACAAAACGTGAAGCACATCTTGCAAAAGCAATTTTTAAACACGCTCTAAGTTAAGAGTAATTTTTGATTCAAAGGATTATATAGATATTATGGATAGAGAACAAATTAGAAAACGCCAAAGACGGCGTAATATAAAGGTGAAATTGATAAAAGCAGTCCTTGCTGTTATTGGAATTTTTATTACAATATTGATTGTGATTGTATTTGACAGCCGTAACAGTACAATGGGAGGGACAGACATTTCTTCTGACACATTTAGCAGTAAAGGCGAATATTATAATAATAATGATGATGATAATCATGGAGATGATAATGTGTCACAAGCAGCTTATAATACAAATGCACCATTAATTAAGGTAGATACTAATCCAAATAGTTATTCTGTACTAGTAAATAGAGAATATCCTATGCCTGAAGATTATGTGCCTGAAGATTTGACAATACCTGATGTAGGATATAGTTACTCAGGTGTATATGAGAAAAGCTATATGCGTCAGGCTGCAGCAGATGCACTTGAAAAAATGTTTGCAGCAGCAAAAAAGAAAAAGAAGTACAAGTTAAAAGTTGTTTCTGCATATCGTTCATATGCAAGACAAAAAGCTATTTATAATCATAATGTAAAAACACGAGGGACAAAGGCAACAGACCTTGTGTCAGCAACTCCTGGATGTAGTGAACATCAGACAGGGCTTGCTATTGATGTGTCAAGCGATACAGTAGACTGTGAGATTGAAGAATCATTTGCAAAATGCCCTGAGGGTAAATGGCTTGCAAGAAATTGCCATAAATATGGTTTTATAATAAGATATCCTAAGGGGAAGTCTGATATTACCGGATATTCATATGAGCCATGGCATATAAGGTATGTAGGTATTAATCTTGCAAAGTATCTTTATAAAAATAATTATACATTAGAAGAATATTATAAACTTACAACTGTTGATAATAAGGTGCCAGAGGACGAATATGTAAAAGAAAAAGATTTAGATATGCCTGATGAGCCTGAGATGACGGCAGCACCTACACCAAAGACAGATGAGTATACTAAAAAGACACCAAAGCCAAAACAATCTTTTGCGCCACCTGCCCATACAAGGAAACCACGAGTGACTGATGAGCCAGAACCAGAAGAGCCAGAGCCAGAAGAAACTCCAACCCCAATTCCTACTCCGACTCAAAAACCGGTGGTGAAACCTACTAAAAAGCCAGTTCATCCTACAGAGCCACCAGAAACAAAGAAGCCAAAAGAAACAGAAACTCCTAAGGAAACGGAAATTCCTCAGACACCTGAGCCAGAGAAAGTTACGGAGCCGCCAGTGTCCGAGGAGATACATACTCAGGAGCCTGATCCTATGCCGACAGAAATCGAGGAAGATATAGAATAGGCTGTGTTTAAACAAAAATTATATATTATGATAAAGAAACAGAGGGAAAATATATGAGATTAATATTAGTATCATTATTTTTGATAATATATGCAATATTTACAATACCTGCACGTTTTGTTGGAGTAGCTGTAAGAAGAATTGCACCAGAGAATGGTCAGATTTATGCACAGAACTGTGTGGTTGTTGGATTTAAGATAATATTGTTTTTGTCAGGAGTAAAGGTCACAGTAAAAGGAAAAGAAAATATTCTGCATGATAGAGCAGCATTGTATATATACAATCATAGAGGATTTTTTGATATTCTTATAGGATATACAACAGCGCCAAAAAGAACTGCATTTGTTTCCAAAAAGGAAATTGAAAAAGTGCCTATGATATCTTGGTGGATGAAATGTATGAAATGTCTTTTCCTTGATAGAGAAAATATAAGGGAAGGAATGAAAACTATCTTAGAAGGAATAGAACTTCTTAAAAATGGGACTTCAATTTATATAGCGCCAGAAGGCTCAAGAAATAAGGGAGATGGGATTTTGCCATTTCACAAAGGAAGTTTTAAGCTTGCTGACAAATCTAACTGCCCTATAGTTCCTGTTGCCATTAACAATACAGACGCAGTATTTGAAAAGCAATTTCCATGGATTAAAAGCCAGCATGTAATTATTGAGTATTGTGAACCTATATATATAGAAGAAATGGATAAAGCAGAAAGAAAACGCGTAGATGAAAAGGTGCGTGAGATTTTATTAGAAAGAACGAAGATAAATGCAAAAGATTTGTAATTTTAATTATGAATTATTGTATTTGCATAAAGCTTTAAATGTGATATTATATAGTAGATGTTTCTATTCACAGCATAGCTGTTCATAGAACTGACAGATGTATTTATTATTACTGATTTAGGGGTAATAATAATACATCGTTGTATGAAATATTTTTTGGTATACATACATTTTGAAGTAGTGTGTGCTGAACGGAGGTTAGAAATGAACGATATGACAATTATACCAGTGCTTGGTATACACCCTGTAACAGTTGTTGCAATTGTAGTTCTTGTATTGCTTATCGCAGCTCTTATTGCATTAAGCATATATGGGAAAAAGCTTCAAAGCAGACAGGAAGAGACACAAAAGGAGATGCAGGCAGCATCACAAAGCATATCAATGCTTGTTATTGATAAAAAGAGGATGAAATTAAAAGAGTCGGGACTTCCACAACTTGTTATTGACCAGACACCTAAATATCTTCGAGGTCAAAAAGTGCCAATAGTAAAAGCAAAAGTTGGTCCAAAGATTATGTCGATGATATGTGATGAAAAAGTATTTGACCTTGTACCAGTAAAAAAGGAAATACGAGCAATAGTAAGTGGAATATATATTATGGAAGTAAAAGGGCTTCGCAGTAACCTTGAGGTTAAACCTAAGAAAGTTAAATTTTCACAAAAAGTAAAGGCTAAATTTTCAAAAGCAGATAAATAATACATCAGTGTATAATAAGTGCAGGCTATACATCATATTTGTTTGATGTATAGTCTGAATCGCTCATTAGTCTTAATATATTACATTGGGGTTCCTACTTCAATCAGGTTGCCATCAAAATCGTAAAAACGAATAACTTTTTGTCCCCAACTATGTGTCATAAGTCTATTGACATATTTAATTGAAGGATACAACTTTTCAAGTTTTTGAACAAATTCTTCTATATTGCTTTCTTCAAAATATAGTTCGCAGGAATTGTTTTCTGGGATAATATCTTTTTTAAGAAACCCTTTCCAAATTTTTTCGTCTTGAAGCACAAGGCCTTCTGTTAAAATCATATTACCATTATTGTCAATTATCATTTCAAGATCAAACAAGTCATGATAAAATTTCTTTGATTTTTCAATATCCTTAACAACAATTAATATATTTTTTAATTTCATTAGTTATTATCTCCTCATTTTGATTTATTTAATTAATTTATAAACCAGAAATTAGTTCATTCATAAATTTTCCTCTCATAAATCTTAATTCTTATCCCTAAATCTTTAAATCTGGTTTCTGTCCATCATGAGCCAGCCATCTGCATTCTGTCACTTTCATATTTGTAAATGTAGCTTTGAAAGAGGATTCCTCTGGGCTGCATGCATATATGCCAAATCTGATTCTTTTGTTTCCTTTTTTCATGTGGCAAATGCGCATTTGATTGTAATTAACACCATCAACAGAACACTCAATACAGTAATCATTTTCTCTGCGGCTGAACCTATACCACATCATTTTAATAGAAGCATCAATGACTGTAGTAGCCCAGTCAGAATATCCATCATTAGTAACAACGCTTCCTAAATGTTGATAATTGTCATTTTCATATTCAATGCTGCCTTTTAGCCAGTTTTCACTATCTAAGTACATCACTATGCCACATTGGTCAAAGCGGTGTTTACTTTCAAACTCAGTTTTCACAGTAAATGAAAAATACTTCTCATCTGTACTCATCTGCAAAACAGGAGCATTGTCATTTCTAAAATGATAATAGGTTCTTTGCCATAAATCAGTATGGGGTTTTGTAATTATTTCTATCTTATCTTCTGAGATAGAGTAACTTTTTGGTTCTCTATCCCATTTCAATTCATTAATATCAAATTTCATAATCAAATTCTCCTAATAAAATTATAATTGAATCAAGTTGATGAATGCAGTATCATTTTCTGAATACTTCTTATGAAAAGAATAGCATTAAAAAAACTATTTTGCAAGAAATTTTATTACATATGTCTGTCTTGTATAGTAAGTTTGTAAACAATAAAAATAAGGTTTTCCGCTTTATTTATCTCTTGTTTTATTTGTTTAATAGTATATGATATATTTATAATAATTTAGAAAGGATGTGCAGGAGAGTCTATTGATAAAAATTATAAAAAAAATAAAATTTGTTTGTAACAAATTGCACTTTAAAAGGACTAATAATATGAGGTGCAAAATATGAAGAAAGCAGAAATGGATGAAATCTACAAGAAAAACGCTGCAATGATATATAAATATCTTTGTGGTTTAACACAAGATACGCAGCTTGCTGAGGAACTAACACAGGAAACATTTTTTCAAGCGATAAAGGGAATTGATAAATTTAGAGGTGATTGTAAAATTTCCGTCTGGTTATGTCAAATTGCAAAAAACTTATGGTATAAGGAACTTGAAAAAAGAAACAAACGAAAAACTGTTGAATTAGATGATACAATACCTTCCAATGAAAATATTGAGAAAAAAAGTTTGAATAATTTGGAAAAAGTAGAAGTTTTTCGTCTTATGCACAGTTTAGAAGATGTAACGAGAGAAGTCATGTACCTGCGTCTTGCAGGGGATTTGCAATTTTCTGAAATTGCAAGTATTATGGGGAAAACGGAAAATTGGGCAAGAGTAACTTATTACAGAGGAAAACAAAAAATAATGAAAGGAATGAAAGAATGGACAGAGAATTAGCTTGTGAGATTATAAAAGATTTGCTTCCTCTTTATGTGGACGGAATGGCAAGTGATGTTTCAAAAAAAAGCATAGAACAACATTTAAAACATTGTGAAGATTGTAGTGAAGTATATAATAATATGGTTTTTAATTTAGAAATGGAAGAACAGCTGTCGGAAGTTCAGGATGTAAAGAGATTTTTAAAAAAGACAAAGCGAATGTATTTTTTCTATGGTTTGTGTGGTCTTAGTTTTATTTCCATACTTGTTTGCATGATTGTAGATTTGGCATTAAATAATGGGATTACATGGTCTTTGATTGTAGGGAGTTCTTGTTTATTTGCAGACGCTTTTTTATATGTAATTTTAGACTGCAAAAAGAATAAAGGTTGTATGGCTATGGCTGTGTTAAGCATTGGGACATTTGTCCTGCTCTCTGTCATACAGATTACCAGATATTATCTTATGGATACAGGAACATGTTGGATTTTTAGGTATGGTTTTCCTATATTGTTGTTATGGCTGGGGGTTCTCTGGTTTCCAGTGCTGTGTAGAACATTTTTAAAATGGAATATCTGGGATTGTATTTCATTGTTTATGTTATTAGTAATCATAGGGAATTATGTTACTAAATTGATTATAGGAGATTATGTATGGAATGATGTACTTCATATGCGGGGGTTTGTAAGTAATGCACTTGGAGAAGTTATTGGAATAATATTATTTGGAATTATCGGGAGGGTTAAAAATGGATACAATAATGTTTGAAAAGTTTGGTCAGAAGTGTTCTAAAGAATTGCCAAATGAAATTGGCAAGATACTGAGTATTGCAAAAGGTCAAAAAGCCTGTGCGATTGGTTTCATAACTACAGATGATTTCTATGGGTTTTATTTGGTATGGAATTACAGCAATAACATAGATGAGTATTACGATTGGGAAAATGGGCTTGAACCAGATTTCCTTTATCAACCACTTGTAGATATTGTTGAAACTTGCAAAGATATTGATTTTTGCAATCCATCAGATGAAAAGTGGGAGTTTACCCAGACTTTACTTTCTGTTTTGGAAAAAAGTATCAAACAAATTCCTGATGAAATATTTAAAACAAATAATTTTAAGAGAGAAGATATTCTTTTCTTTTCAACAATGAGCGATGGTGACTACATTCAAGAAATGATTGATACATCTGTAAAAATGTTTAATGCTTTGGAGACACTTCAAATATATGGAATATACAATAATTGTTAATTTGCCGTTTATTTAAAAGTCAGGCAAAGCGAAAAAGCAAGCTATAAATAGCCTTATGTACAAAGGAAACATAAATACAAAGCAATGCTAAATCTACTTTTCCCATTGCCCATACATCTAGTACATTGTTGACTGACGACAATGCGGTACTGGCACAAAGAGCAGGTACCTATTGCTCAATTATTACAATGTACTAGTTGTTCTTTTGTGCTATTTCTTGCATTTCTGTGAATACCACCTGTTTACCATCAGCAACTCCACCATATACCATATCTGTTTTGTATCCCACATTCAGATAATGTTCTATCACATATTTTGACGTAAGTGGCATTTCCAAAGATGTTACTTCTGATAAAGGAAACCATCTGCTGATACCTTCATTAGAAGAAAATTCCGTGCTGGCACTATCTTTCAAATCAGCAAAAAAATAATAATTTTGGCGGATTTCTCCCTTGATTCTCCGTAATGTCACATAGCGTAAACACAAATTTTCTATTTCCTTCTCTACAATTCCTAATTCCTCTTGAAGCTCTCGCAACACACATGCTTTCGCATCATTTAATTCGTATTCTTCAAAATGCCCTCCTGCAGAACCTACCCAGACATCATTAACCACGCTACCTCCTTGTCGGTATAGCAACAACATTTTATTATCCTTCAATATGTATATGGATGCCATATTTCTTAACCTTCCGTCCATGAAATCCTCCATTTCATCTGAATCTATATACGTTATATAATATTCTAATGCCACATGTTCTTTTATTTCTGTTTCAATAATTCTTCCAGTTTTTCTTGTAATTCCCCCGCATTTCCATAAATGCCTGCTTTTAAATAATTTGGTTAAACACATTTTTATTTTAGCATAGTTCTTCCATACTATAAAGAAAAACTTATTATTGGTTATAAAATATTTGCAATCTAAATAGTCTATAGTAACATTTATTTCTCCTATTAACTTTTGCCAAGCTTGTAAATATATTTTTTTGACATTCCATATCTTTGCCTTGAGGTCATTTTTACTATATCATATAATAAAAGCAAGATATAAATGACTAAAATTAAAGTACACACTGTTCTATTTGGAGGATATAAAAATTGAAAAAAGTAGTAATTATTGAAGATGATACAGATATTCGCAATATGATAACAAAATTTTTGTCAAACCACAATTATGAAGTATGCTCTGCTGCTGATGGCAAAGAGGGAGTAAACTTATGCAAAAATTTTTTACCAGACCTTATCATTTTAGATTTAATGCTTCCAATTCTAAGCGGCGATAATGTAATAAAGCAATTAAGAACATTCACAGATATTCCTGTAATTGTTGTATCTGCAAAAACGATGGTACAATCAAAAATAGATTTACTGCGTTTGGGAGCAGATGACTATATGACAAAACCTTTTAACCTTTTTGAATTACTTGCAAGAATTGAAACTAATTTAAAAAGAAGTGTACAAGTTTTCCAAAAAGAAAATATACATTTAAGGTATAATGATATTGAAATTGAAAAATGTAAAGTATACATAAAATGAATT
>CAMWXG010000034.1 GCA_947178155.1 uncultured Lachnoclostridium sp. | reverse complement strand
GTGCAGTATTATATTTCCATTTTCTATATATGAACCCCTGTCATTTAATTTATTCCATACATAATTCCAATCTTTTTCATTGCCATCCTCACGAAATTCTCTTAATAGTGCTCTTCCTACATAAAACCACTCGTTAATATATTTTTCATCATTATCCTTCATTAACAAATAATATTTTTTCCATACAGAATATACCTGCTCCTGCATATAGGTATCATATGTAAGCATGCCTGTTTCATATCTCCATACAAACTCATATGTAATGTACATTCTCTCTTCATCATTAAAGTCGTTTAAAAAACTTCCAATATAATATGGCATTTTATACTGCAATTCCATATGTACATCACAAGGTATAATAAACCAGCCGGGATATAGTTTTCTTTCATTTCTCCAATCCTCAACCATGCTTAAAATCTGTTCTCTTTTATAATTATAAACATCATGCAAATTATGATATGAAAGTTTCCACTTATTTATTTTCTTAGAAGAACCAATATTTACTTTTCTATTATTATGTCTTTGAGCATCATTTTCACCTGTTTCGGAGTTCAATAATGAAATAGCATCAGCAATTTTATCTAATTTATCTATATTTATCTGCTGCAAATTTCCTATCTGTTGAACTATACTATTTGTATCAAAAACCACACTATATGTTTTCTGTAAAAGACAATGCTCAATTATAATCGGAAATTGTTCTTTTATATCATTAATCACAATATCAATAAAATGCTTTTTACATGTAGCCTTATTATCTTCCGATAATCCACTATCATTCAAATGGCTGTCCACACATCTCTCAAGTTCATTTTCAAAATCAAAATCCCTCACTTTAAACATGTGCTCTGCCAATTTCTTCATATTGTCTTTTCCAAATACAATACTGCGCCATTCACCCTGCTCTTCTTCTCTGAAAATAAAATATTCATTTGACTTACTCTTTATGGGATTTTCATAATTTGATATAAAACTACCTGCTTCAACAAAAATATCTATCCAATTATTATAATTGATACCCTTCTTAAATATACTCCATAAAAATTCTTTTCCTCCACCTGTAACAAGTGTATCTAAACTCTCAATAACAGATTGTTCTATTTTCATCACTCCCACCCTTCCTTTTTAATTATTGGCAGTATTTATGGTCATTTACAAAAAGGTATATGACCATATCTATATTATATACTAACCCCTATTTTAAAACAACCCGAACTTACTCCTTAAGTTTTTGCTTCCTAATAAATGAGCATCCAGAAATACATTTTGCCAGACGATAATATCAGAAGAAAACTTCTTCCTTTATTGGATACGAAAAGTAACAAACAAACTTCCAATAAAAATGTGACGCACAAGATAGTTTTCTCGTGTATTAAATTAAAGGAGCTTAATGCTAAAAAGGAGAGAAATTTATGGATGATATGCAAATTATTGATTTATACTGGCAACGCTCAGAAACTGCCATATCAGAAACCTCAAATAAATACGGTAAATACTGTCACTATATTGCTTTTAATATACTCAATAATAAAGAAGATAGCGAAGAATGTGTAAATGATACATATATGCAGGCATGGAATAATATACCTCCTCACCGTCCATCTGTTTTAAAAACATTTCTGGGAAAAATCACCCGCAATCTGGCTTTGGACAAATATAAATATCTTACTGCCAAAAAACGAAATAATGGTCATATGCCTCTAATATTTGAAGAGCTTAAAGAGTGTCTGCCAACCTTGGACAATACAGAAAATATAATTGACGATATTACTTTGACAGAAATACTTAATCGTTTTCTTGCCTCACTACCAGCCGAAAAGCGTAAAATTTTCATGCGCCGATATTGGTATTTAAGTACAATTAAAGAAATTGCCGCAGACTACAAAATGAATGAAAGCAAAATAAAAATGTCTTTGCTACGTTCAAGAAATGAACTGAAAAAATTATTAGAAAAGGAGGGAATCTCATTATGAATGAAAAAAGAATTTTAAATATTCTAAGTCAGGTAGATGAAAAATATATTAAGGAGGCCGAACCTGTAATTAAAACAAAAAATAATAAAATTCAAAATAAATGGACATACATTGCTGCCTGTTTTATTACTGTTGCCATACTTATTACAGGAGTTTTCCAAATTGGAAAACTCCATACAAATAAAGATATTGTAATTTTAGATAGTGGCGAAATAATAACATTTTATAAATCTTATATTAATGTTTCATCCCTTGACGCGAATATATCTATTGGTAAAAATTTAACTGCTAAAGAAATTAAAATGCTATTTGAAGATTTGCCTGTTACTGCTTTTTCCTATTTTGATTCAGAACATAATAATATTGTTGGACTTGAAGGAAAAATCAATAATATAAAAATAATTATATCTAAATCCGGCACTCAACTTTCTGATACAGAAATTACAGGTAAAGAAAAAGCCTCAACAGTAAATGGTATTTCAGTTAATGCAGGCTATTTTATCTCAAAGGCAAACAGTAATGGTATAAAAACAGCCATTTATTATTCTTCCTTTATGCTTAAAGATAATGTTATTTACCTTGAAAATGCCGGAGTAGAAGAAGATATCGAAACCCTCAAAAATGAACTGGCAGCGGTCATTCAACAATTAATTCAAATTGGAGAATTTGATTTAAACATATTAGAGCATGTTTGAAAACAGTTAAAATACTACAAAAATTAATAATAATCCTTTGCTCTTTTTTCATCATCCCCATGTTTTGAATTATAGCATGAAACTACTGAACGGATTCCCTTGCGTGTCATATATGGCAGCATAAATGACACGCACTCCCAGTTTCCATTTGATTGCATAATCATAAGTGCATGGTCGTCGATATCGCCACTTGTAAGTTTGCCAGAAGGTTTCTCTTTCCGTGCAGCATCAACCTGTTTTTGGGTAAATTTCATCTCTTTTCCTGTTGTCATATCTACAGAGCCTGCCCATTCAGAATTAAGTGATGCAGAAACCAGCTTTTTTGCCCCATCATCTGTCATGTAAGGAACAAAAAACTCAACCCATTCCCATACCCATATTTTATTTGTCAATGCTAATGCCATCTTATCTGCCTGTTTTGCAGTAATTTTTTTACTTTTACTTCTCTCTTTTAGCTGTTTTGAAATCTTCATATTAGATATTGTCATATCATCATTATTTGATGCACCTACTGTATAACTTCCTGCAAAAAAGCTTGTAAGTATAATCCCCATTGTTAAAACAACACTCAGTATTCTTTTTCCAACTGTATATTTTCTTGTTCTTCCATTCATAATTTCTTCCATCCTTTCTTTTAATAATTTTTTATCCTCGCTCAAAGTAAGAGAGGCAATGCGTTCTTTAAATGCACCCTTTGATGCCATTGCATTTAACAAAGTGCCTGCATATTCCCGACACTCATCATCTGACTGTAATCGTTTTACCACCACCTCATCACATGACAGCTCACAAAAGCGGTTTATTTTCCGTGCAGCAAAATATATCAACGGATTAAACCAGTGAATACAAAGGACAACCTGTGCAATCCATTTATAATACATATCTCTACGCTTATAATGTACTAATTCATGCAATATAGTGTAGTGAAATTCTTTTTCTGATAAATCATTATCTGGTAATACAATACATGGATGAGAAAAACCAATTAGCATAGGTGAAGAAATAATCGGATTTATCCATAAATCCACAGCTTTGCGAATCCCTAAATCTATTTCCTCTTTTGCAAGAGTCTCTAAATATGTTATGTCGTCAACCTGTGTACTGCCTGCTTTTACAAAACGTACAAAACTTTGATATATTGTAATCTTACGTATAAGAAGAAACATCACTATTATCAGCCAAAAAATGCAAAGATACTTCCCCGTTTCAGGAACTGCCTTTAAAACTTTATTTTGCAGCTTTCCTATCTTATCACCTTCTTCTCCTGCATTTTTTATAACTTCTGTTTCCTTATCTTTATCTGATAAACTTGCATCATCTTCATTTGATGAACCACTCGCATTTTTAGCTAAATCTGTTTCATAATCTTGTTCAAAGCTGTATATTCTTTCTACCAAACTTCCCATCAGATTCTGCTCTGGTGAAAAAGGTAGCAAAAGCCTTGCAATTACAACAAGCCAAATATAGTACTGCCATTGCCACCCTATCTTTTTTTGAAACAACAGACAGATGAAAAAAATAAGCAAAACTATCAGTCCTCCTGAAAATGACAAGGAAATCAGAAGTAAAAGAACCGTATTTGCCACCTACTTCACCTCCAGTATTTTTCTCAATTCATCATACTCTGTTTCTGTCAGCATATCACTGCTAACTAACTGTGTTATCAGACCTGAAACATTTCCTTTATAAATCCTGTCTACAAAATCTTTGGTCTGTACAGATTGAAATTCCTCTGATGTTACTAATGGGGCATATTCATTTTTACGTCCACGCTTATTTGCCTTTAAATAACCTTTCTCCATCAAGCGGGATAACAGTGTAATCAATGTATTCTTCTGCCAACTTATTCCATTTTTCTCCAATGCTTTCATAATACAAGCAAATAGTAATGGAGAATCACTTTCCCAGATTACCTTCATAATTTCCAGTTCTGCATCAGATATCTTTTTATTCACTGCCAGTATAAACCTCCTTTCTCTATTTAGTATGACATCGTGTCATGTTATTTAGTATAACATCATGTCATACTAAAGTCAAGCAGATTTCACTAAATTTAAGTATTTCTTATATACATTTTGATTTTGCGAACTCTGCCAATACCAAAACAGAGTTAAACAATAACAAATTTAATACACAAAATGAATTAACCACCAGCTATTATATGCCGATAAGAATAGAAAGATATGATAGTGTTTCATACTTATAACATATTAAACATACATTAAGCCACTATATTAATGAATAGGAGAACAAATATATGAATTTACCAATTCCAACACACCTGCAAAATTACTTTGTCCCAATTGGAGACACTAATGCCGAGTATGAAGTAACAGGAAATATTTATTGTACCTGTGGCAGTAAAGATTTCAAAGTTACTTACAGTAATGACAAACAGCTTATAAAATTGATTTGTGCAAAATGCGGGCATGAGATTCTGCTTTTTGACATAAGCAAACACGGCTGGAACGGATATGTATGTCATGAAGATTCTCTGGACAGAACATTGCCATTTCATAAATATTTCTGTCCTGAATGTAAAAAAGATTTATTTAACATAACTGTCTATATAGAGTCGCAGGGAAAGCAGGATTTTATTGAAGAATGTATCAGTTTTGAAGATGGTTTTTCTCCTGATGACTGGGTAAATGCTTTTGAATGTATTTCTGTTTCTCTTTTATGTACAAATTGTAAATCAATATTAAATGATTGGGCTGGTCCTTTTGAAACTATGTAATAAATAATACAAAAAATCAGCTAAAAAAGAATAACTATTCAACAATTTATGTTTTAGGACAACAATATAAATTAATGGCACTGCCTAAGCAGTGCCATTAATTTACCAAATAAAAGCATTTATTTATGCCAAAATATTAAGTATTGCATTTTTACCTTTTATTCCATACTTATCATATGCGCATACCATATACTCATAATCTGTACCTAGCATTGTTTCTGTGTCTGTATAACTTATTTCATTTTTATTTGCTTTTCTTATACATGACCATTTCTCTGTCCCGTTTTTCCTTCTAAATACTTTATAATAAGAGGCCTTATTAAGTTTCTTCCAATCAATTTTCACACCTTCTGGTACTTTTGTCAGGTTTTGAATACTGCTTATGCCATTTTGGGACCATAGTGTATATACTTTATTTTTATTGCCAACAATAAATTTTACCTTTCCGCTAAAATAATTATCAGGACGAAATTTTACATTCCAGCGGTTTAGTGATATTCCATCAGTGCGCATAACCTTAAGTTTTTTTGTCTTATATGCAGGAGATATTTTTATAGTAAGTGACATAGCCTCTGAACTTGTACTCACTGATGAAGATACATCCGTATAACCATCAGAACCTACAATCTTAATAGTTGCTTCTTCTTTTGGAGGTTCTGCATAACCAAGTGCATAGCATATATTATCAGCTGCATCTCTTCCAAGTTCATTATAACCAAGCTGTGTATAATGCACAGTTTCATGTACTTCTGCAACCGTTGATGGTATCTGCGTAAATGGTTTCTTCATTGTATTAAATTTAACATACTCTTCATAGGATGGATACTTTGAATTAAAATATTCTTCAACCCCTTCATCTGTAACCCAATCCTCTGCAATATGGCTTGCAAGATATATATCACTGTATTTATCAAATGATGAATTGCACATATAATATTGTGCCTTTCTTGGGCCTGTCATATATAAATCAGAGTTGTTATAAGGTTTTCCATGTGCCCTTACCATAAGTATGCCTGCAAATTCCAAGTCCTTTTTAGTATTTTTAAATTTACTTCCTCTGTTTCCTGCAAGTTCTTTTTTTAGTCCTTCATGAAGCTTCATATATTTCTTAATATATGTGCTTGCAAGCATATTGCTGTCAGTTTCACCCTGAAGCCAAAAATACCCTTTATGGCTAAGTTTATAGTGTCCTGCTTCAATTTCATTATTTAAAACACGTTCACAAGTTCTGTATAACATAACAGCCTGCCAAAAATTATTATTTGTCTTTTCTTTACCTGGAAGCCATGTTTCAATGGAACTTCCGCTATGTGCAGCATTTACAAGCCATACTTTTTCTTTAGTCTTTTTAACCCATTCTTTTGCAAGTGCACCATCAATACCCGTTTTTCCTGTAGCATTTGCGTCATATGTAAGATTATTTGTACGCTTCCATTCATTATTACTGCTATTGTCAGTAAGTGTTTCCGGAACAAATTCCTTTGTATTCCATATAGTAAGTTTTGGTGATTTTGTCTTAAAACAGCCATTTGTCAGTGAATGGCTAAGAGTAGATGGACCATATGTACTGTAAACACTTCCCTGCTTATTTATAACATATTCCTGCTGATAATCATAAAGATTACCTTTTTTATTAGGACTGCCTTCCATATTACTCTGTCCAATTAAAAGAAGCAGGCTTATCTTAGCAGGTTTTACTTTTACTCCAATCTTTTTTCCATTTTCAAGCTCCACAACAGCTTTTCCGCAACCTGTGGCAACAACCTTATTTTTTGTATCCTCGTCATCATCTGCAAGTTCCAATACTATTTTATCCTTTTTTCCACTCACTACATTAGTAGAATTAGCAGATATTGTTGTAATCTGTTTCACATTTTCACTAAAAGAATATCTATCGTCGTAATAAATTGTTATCTTTTTATCAACATCATTCATAGACACTTTTGATGCCTTAGCATATTGCGGCATAAATGCCGCAATAGCACACATTAACAATAAACATACTGTAAAAAAGCTTTTAAATACAGACTTCATATTACTTCTTTATCCTTTCTGTCATTTAGTAATTGTACATCAATATAACCTCTGTAATTAATTACTTAGCAACAATATTTACAATACGTCCCGGGACATATATCTCTTTTATAATATTGCCTGACAGCCTGCTGCCAAGAGCTTCTTTCGCCCTTTCAAGCACATTGTCCTTTGCCTCATCTTTTGCAATATCAATTGTAACTTTCGTTTTTCCATTAATCTGAACAGCTATCTCGACTGTATTCTCAACTGTCTTTGCCTCGTCATACTTAGGCCATTCAGTCTCATACACTCTGCCCTCACATCCTATAATCTCCCAAAGTTCTTCCGTCATATGTGGCGCTACAGGATTAAGCATTGTAATAAGAGTCTTATATTCACCTTTTGTCACTGAATTTTTCTTATAAAAATCATTGATAAGCGCCATCATTGCTGCAATAGCTGTATTAAATTTAAGATTTTCAAAATCACTGCTTACTTTTTTAATAGTCTGATGTATTTTTGTCTCCATATCACCAGAATAAGCTTCATCATCAGTCATAATGCTTTGAAGCTTCCAAACTCTTTCAAGGAAACGGCGGCAGCCTTTTACACCATCATCTGACCATGATGCGCTTAAATCAAATGCACCTATAAACATTTCATAAGTACGAAGTGTATCTGCGCCATAATCCCTTACAATATCATCTGGATTAACTACATTGCCACGTGACTTGCTCATCTTTTCACCGTTGCTTCCAAGTATCATACCATGTGATGTACGTTTTTGATATGGCTCTGGAACAGGCACACATTTACTGTCATATAAAAACCTATGCCAAAAACGTGAATAGAGCAGGTGGAGTGTCGTATGCTCCATTCCGCCATTATACCAATCAACCGGCATCCAGTATTTAAGAGCCTCAGGGCTTGCAAGGCACTCTTTATTATCAGGATCTGTATAACGAAGAAAATACCATGATGAACCAGCCCATTGAGGCATTGTATCAGTTTCACGCTTTGCAGGACCACCACAGCATGGACACTTTGTGTTTACCCAGTCTGTCATTGCTGCAAGAGGAGATTCTCCATTATCTGTAGGCATATAGCTCTCTACTTCTGGTAAAAGAAGAGGAAGTTCACTTTCATCTATAGGAACAAATCCGCATTTTTCACAGTTCACTATAGGAATAGGTTCTCCCCAATATCTCTGTCTTGAAAATACCCAGTCACGAAGTTTATAATTGATTTTACGGCTGCCAATGCCTTTTTCTTCAAGGAAATCCTTTACCTTTTCTTTTGCCTCTTCTACAGTAAGTCCATTAAGAAAACCTGAATTAACCATTTTTCCTGTTGCAACATCTGTAAAAGCCTCTTTATCAATATCTACATCTCCTGCATCACCTTCAACAACCTGTATCATAGGCAGATTAAACTTTTTGGCAAATTCCCAGTCTCTGCTGTCATGTGCAGGTACTGCCATAATTGCTCCAGTACCGTATGTCATAAGAACATAGTCTGATATCCATACAGGTATCTCTGTATTATTAATAGGATTTACTGCTGTAATTCCCTCAAGAACTACACCAGTCTTATCCTTTGCAAGCTCTGTACGCTCAAAATCAGATTTCTTTGAAGCCATTTCACGATATTTTACAACATCATCCCAGTTCTTTATCTCATCTTTATATTTATCAATTATATGGTGTTCAGGTGATACAACCATATATGTTGCACCAAAAAGTGTATCAGGACGTGTAGTATATACACGTAGTTTATCCTCTTTGCCTTTAAGTGCAAAATCAACTTCTGCACCCTCTGAACGTCCTATCCAGTTTTTCTGAGAAGTTTTTACTCTTTCTATATAATCTACACTTTCAAGCCCCTCAAGAAGCTTATCTGCATAGTTTGTAATCTTAAGCATCCACTCACTCTTAACTTTACGCACAACCTCAGAACCGCAGCGCTCACACACACCACCTACAACTTCCTCATTTGCAAGACCAACCTTGCATGATGTACACCAGTTTATAGGCATTTCCTTTTTATAGGCAAGTCCGGCTTTAAAAAGCTTAAGAAAAATCCATTGTGTCCATTTGTAGTATTCAGAATCAGTAGTATTTATCTCTCTGTCCCAATCAAATGAATAACCAAGTGAACGAAGCTGTTCTTTGAAACGTGCAACATTTCTTTTAGTAACCTCTCTTGGATGTACTTTATTCTTAATGGCATAGTTCTCTGTAGGAAGACCAAATGCGTCCCAGCCCATAGGATAAAGCACATTGTATCCCTGCATCCTACGCTTTCTGGCTACTATATCAAGTGCCGTATAAGGTCTGGGATGTCCTACATGAAGCCCCTCACCAGAAGGATACGGAAACTCCACCAATGCATAAAATTTCGGTTTATCATAATTATTTTCTGTCTTAAATGCCTTTTCATCATCCCATATTTTCTGCCATTTTTTCTCCACCGTATGGTGATTGTACATTTCCATTTATTTTTACCTCCAATCTGTCTTAACTCCAATAACAAACTATAAGATGCATTGCCTGCAACTAAATAACCAGTACTCCAAATCCTGCTATACCGCATATAATTCCAATAATGGCACCTGCTACTACATCTTTTGGAAAATGAACTCCTGTAACTACTCTTATCACTGCAAGAAATATTCCCATAACATATATTGCAGTACCAAGCGCCGGAAATATAAATCCTACTGCACTTCCACACATATATATAGAAAAAACATGCCTGCTTGGAAATGATTTACCCTTGGTGTCTTTTGGAATAAGCGGTTTAAAATTATATATTTCATAAGGTCTTTTTGCATTATACTTTTTCCTGAAAAGCGACACAAGTATAAATGAAACAACAGGTACAAAAATGACACTTATAACCCTCATATCTTCTTTAATAACAAGCCATAATATTGTACCTGCATAAGATAATGCTGTAAACCAGGTAATAACCTTTCCCAATATATACAAAAATGTTACTGCATGTTTTTTTCCTCTAATAAAATTAATAATTAAAAGATAATGCCTGCCATCCATTTCTCTAATTTTCAGTACTTTCCTTTACTGCTGTAATACCTATGCCAAGCTCCTCAAGCTGCCCACTATCTACAGTATCAGGTGCATTAGTCATAGGGCATGACGCATCTTTTACCTTTGGAAAAGCTATAACATCACGTATACTGTCCTCTCCTGCCATAAGCATAACAAGACGGTCAAGACCAAATGCAAGACCTGCATGAGGCGGTACACCATACTTAAATGCATCAAGCAGGAATCCAAACTGTTCATGTGCCCGCTCCTCTGTAAATCCAAGAGCCTTAAGCATAATTTCCTGAACATCATTTTGATGTATACGTATTGAACCTCCTCCAAGTTCTATACCGTTTAGTACAATATCATATGCCTTTGCTCGTACTCTTTCAGGTTCAGACTCCATATATTTAATATCCTCTTCAAAAGGCATTGTAAATGGATGATGCATTGCAAGATACCTTCCCTGCTCTTCTGAATACTCAAATTCCGGAAATTCTGTAACCCATAAAAATTTATAATCATTTTTATCCATAAGTCCAAGCTTCTCTGCTATTTCAAGACGCAAACTTCCAAGCACATTATATACTATCTTATTCTTATCCGCAGCAAAAAGAAGCAAATCGCCTGCTTCACCGTCCATAGCTGCTACAAGATTTTTAAGCTCTTCCTCTGACATAAACTTTGAAAGAGGAGTCTTATAAGTCCCATCTTCACCTATAGCAAGATATACAAGACCTTTGGCTCCAAAATCCTTAGCAGTCTTTACAAGTGCATCAATCTTTTTGCGCGGCATACTACCCTGCCCTTTTGCATTAATTCCACGAACTGAACCACCTGTCTCAATAGCATCTGCAAATATGCCAAACTCACAACCTTTAACTACATCTGACACATCTTTTAACTCCATACCAAAACGCGTATCAGGTTTGTCAGAACCAAACCTATCCATAGCTTCCTGCCATGTCATTCGTGGTATAGGAAGCTTTATATCCACATCAAGCACTTCTTTAAAAAGTCTGGCCAGCAGCCTTTCATTTACTTCCATTACATCATCTTCGTCCACAAATGAAAGCTCCATATCAACTTGTGTAAACTCCGGCTGTCTGTCTGCACGTAAATCCTCGTCACGAAAGCATCTTGCTATCTGAAAATACCTGTCATATCCCGAACACATAAGAAGCTGCTTAAAAAGCTGCGGTGATTGTGGAAGGGCATAAAATGAACCCTGATGTACACGGCTTGGTACAAGATAATCCCTCGCTCCCTCAGGTGTACTCTTTGTAAGCATAGGTGTTTCTATTTCAATAAATCCCTCTTCCTCAAGAAACCTGCGCATAAGCATTGCAATCCTGCTTCTCATCATAATGTTCTTTTGTAAATCAGGACGTCTAAGGTCAAGATAACGGTATTTAAGCCTTAAATCTTCCTTTGTCTTACTATCTTCCTCAATAGGAAATGGCGGAGTTTCAGATTCAGACAATATACGAAGCTCCTTAGCGCGTATCTCAATCGCGCCTGTTGCAATATTCTTATTAACTGCACCTGCACGCGCACATACCAAACCCTTTACAGCTATGACAAACTCACTCCTAAGCTTCTCTGCCTTGACAAAGAACTCATCTGCAACCGCTCCACTCTCAAAGATAATCTGCAAAATTCCTGAACGGTCACGCATATCAACAAAAATAAGGCTTCCTGTATTTCTCTGCTTTTGTACCCAGCCCATTACTGTAACTTCTTCACCTATATTTGCTTCATTAAGCTCTCCGCACCTGCATGTACGTTTCATACCTTTCATCGACTCAGCCATATCTACCTCCAACCTTTCGTAAATTCATCACTTTATTAAAATCATTACATACTAAGTACATATAATACAACGAATCTCTATATTTATCAAGCAAAATTACCGTTCAATCCTTAAATCTCAAAAAATATGAAGTATCTAATCCAGCAGCGCCTCTCTCTCAAACATTTCAAGATGCTTCATCTGCAGAGGCGTTATTGTATGACTAAGCTGCTCTATCCCTTTAAACTTACCATTATGAAGTATTCTTTGAAATGCAAGAAATACTTTCATATCATAATCAGCAACTTCATCTATCATTATTTCAACTGCACTTTCTACATCAAATGCCTTCCTATAGCTTCTATTACTTGTTAAAGCAGCAAACACATCACAAGCCCTCAATATTCTTGACATCCATGGAATATCCCTTCCACGCAGCTTATCAGGATAACCTGAACCATTAAAATTCTCATGATGGTAATATACTGCTTTTGATATATCATCATCATAACCTGCCGACTTAAGTATTCTATAGCTATATTCTGAATGCATTCTTACATATTTCATCTGTTCTATTACAAGTGTATCATCTTCTTTTGAAAAAAGATATTTAGTAAGTTTTAATTTACCTACGTCATGCAAAATACCTGCCACTGACAGATCATCACAAAATTTATCTTCTTCCCCAAACTCCTGCGCAATAAGTATTGCAAGATTACTAACTTCCACTCCATGATACATCTCATCACATACTACTTCCCTCATATATTCAGGAATAGTATTATTTTCTTTTACTCTTTTAATATAATCCTCCATAATAACATGCCTCCATGCCCTTCTGCTTCCTCGCAATCATCTCATCAACACGTACAATATAATCACTGACATTTTTGACATTTTCTATGCGACTCACCTGGCCAAGCTCTTTATGATACAATTTAGTAGATGCACCTGCACCTGCTGCAAGTATCGTTTGTTTCTCCTCCATAATAAGTATATTATAAAGACATTCTTTCCCTTCTCTGGCATAACCTATGTTTTCCTGTCCTGAACTTCCAAAATACCCTGCTTTATTTTTCTGCCTATACATATAATAGGGCTTATATCCATGACTATATGCAAACTCCTGTCCAATATCAAGCATCTTTTCTATACACATACTTCCTGTTATGCTTTCTGCGCAAACAGTATCAGTTCTGCAGTCATCAAGTGCAATACTAAGCCTTGATGCTCTCTTTACTACAAGTGAATGTATTGTAAGACTGTCAGGATTTAAACTTTCTATCTGCGACAATGTGTTGCAAAAGTCTTCCGGTATCTCTTCTGGAAGACCTATTATCAAATCCATATTTATATTGTCAAATCCATTTTCACGCGCCATGTTAAATGCTTCTATTGTCTGTCTTACAGTATGCTTTCTGCCAATAAGCTCAAGCGTTGACTGTTTCATAGTCTGTGGATTTACTGATATTCTTTTTACCCCAAAATCCTTTAAAACCTTAAGTTTAGAGTCTGTAATACTGTCAGGTCTTCCGGCTTCAACCGTAAATTCATAACAGCTATCCAATAAAAAATTATCGGATATAAATGATAAAAGCCTGTAAAGCTGCCTATCTGTAAGTGCTGTAGGTGTGCCTCCGCCTATATATACAGATGTAAGCTTTTTTCCAACTGATATATCAGATAAAAATTTAAGTTCCTTAATTAAAGCTTCTATGTAATTATCTGCCAAGTGTCCAAATTTATCATATGGATATGACGTAAAAGAACAATAAAGACATGTTGTAGGACAAAATGGTATTCCTATATATAAACTGTAACCATTTTTATAGTCTGCCTTTTTTAATAAATCTAACTCATGCTCTGCAATATTATATGCAAGTTCTGCCTTATCTTTACTACAGCAGTAGACTTCTTTAAGTACACTTTTGACATGAGATTTATCTCCTCCTGACATCATCTCGTTCATAACTATCTTAGTAGGACGTACACCTGTCATAGTTCCCCACACTGGAGTCCTCATATTTATTTTGCACAAAAGTTTTCTATCATTTAGCATGTCACACTTAGCAGCTTCTTCTCTTAGCTTAACAAGCATATTAAACATAAGCCTTTTTACTATATTTTTGTAATATGTTCTATATGGATTAAAAACCTTCCCTTCAAGCTTATGCCAGTTTTTATCACCTGTGACAAATGCTTTATCAGATATTTCATATAGGATTTTTTTTGATGCTTCTGAAATTTCATAACTTCTTACTAATGCTGATATGTTCTTTTCCCCAAAAACCATGCATATAATTATATCAATAACTTCTTCATTCATTACAGAAGCAGAAGAATAAGCAACATAATCATCAAGAAATGACTTTAACGACTGTAATCCAAGCCTTTCATCAACCTCCACTTTTACCTGCTGCCCTGAGAAAAAACTGACCGCCAATGCCTGTAACTCATAGTCAAACTCACGCTCTGACAATATTATCTTAATCATATGCCCTAATAAACTCCTATCATATAATGAATGCACTACATCTACTCAACCGCAAATGGATTAAACATCTTCTCCTCTTTTATAGAAGTGGGCATTCCATGTCCGGGATATACACGAACATATTCAGGAAGTATAAAAAGCTTTTCACGTATAGAACGTATAAGAGTACTCATACTCCCGCCCGGAAAATCTGTGCGTCCCACAGACTGCTGAAATAATGTATCCCCCGAAAAAAGATATCCGCTGCTTGTAAAATAATAGCACATTCCGCCTACTGTATGTCCAGGGGTAAGTATACACCTAATCTTTTCTCCAATAAGATTAATCTCCTGACCATCACTAAGCCACTCATCAGCCTCAAGGCTTATTGCCCCTCCAATAAACTGTGATGACAAGTTTATATTAATATCTTTAAGCACCTCTTCTTCTGCCTGTGCAGCATATACCTTTATTCCATATTCTTTTCTTATACCCTCTACAGCTCCAATATGATCAAAATGTCCATGTGTAAGAAGAATTGCAACAGGCTTAAGTTTCTTATCCTCAATATATTTTATGATTCTTCCTTCATCATCACCTGCATCAATAATAATGCACTCCCTTGTATCCTCATCTGATACAAAATAGCAATTTGCCTGAACTGGACCAACCTCTATAAAATCACATTTAATCTGTCCCATTCTAATATAATCCCCTTTCATTTACGCACTTTTAGGACTGAGTTCTTTGTATATCCTTTACACTTTCTATATTTTTAAGCTTTCTGATAATCTCATTTAAAAAATCCTTGCCCCGTATCTCAAACCCCACATTAATTGTAGCAATTCCCTGTTTACTCGTTCTTGTGTTTAAAGACTTTACATCTATCTTATTTTCTGCAAACACTTTTGTAATATCCAAAAGTATGCCCATTCTGTCATACGCATAAATTATTATTTCTGTATCATAAAGTTCATCAGCTTTACCCTCAGAAGACGTCTGCCATTCGGCATCTATAATTCTCTGGCGGTCTATCTCCGGCAAATTCATCATATTTATACAGTCAGTACGATGTATGGAAACACCTCTGCCACGTGTTACAAATCCTATTATTTCATCACCGGGAACAGGAGAACAGCATTTAGAAAACCTTACTGACACATCATCAATACCTGCAACAACTATTCCGCTCTTAGACTTTACAGCAGCAACAGTTTTAGAAGAACTGCCAAACTGCTTATTGACTGCATCTAATATATCCTTATCTGTTACACGATTTGGATTTTTCTTTTCATACTCATCCTGAAGCTTATTAACAACTTGGCCTTCCTTTAATCCTCCATGCCCAATAGCAGCAAGAACAGAATTCCAATTTCTAAAGCCATACTTCTTTTTACATGCTGCCATATATTCCGGCTTTAGAAGCTCTGACAAAACTATTCCCTGCGTTTTACAATAATTTGTAAGCATTTCCCTGCCACGTATAATATTCTCTTCTTTATATTCAGTCCTGAACCACTGGTTAATCTTATTCTTTGCCTGTGCACTCTTTACAATGGACAGCCAGTCACGGCTTGGTCCTTTGGAATTATTAGAAGTAATTATCTCAACTCTGTCACCATTTTGTATATTATAGTCAACAGGCACAAGATTACCATTTACCCTTGCCCCTACCATTTTATTGCCGACGGCACTGTGTACTGCATATGCAAAGTCTATCGGTGTAGAACCAGCGGGAAGATTTTTCACATCACCATCTTTGGTAAAGCAGTAAACATGATCTGCAAAAAGATCAAGGTCACTTTTAAGTAAGCTTAAAAACTCCTTATTATCTGACATATCACGCTGCCACTCAAGTATGCGCCTAAGCCATGCAAGCTTCTCCTCTTCACTGTCAGATGTATTTTTGCCATACTGATTTTCTTTATATTTCCAATGTGCGGCAATTCCATATTCAGCAGTTCTGTGCATCTCATAAGTACGTATCTGAATTTCAAAAGGCTGCCCTGATTTTCCTATAAGCGTTGTATGAAGCGACTTATAATTATTAGGCTTGGGCATAGAAATATAATCCTTAAAGTGCCCGGGTATTGGCTTATACATCTCATGAATTACACCAAGCGCCGTATAACAGTCACGCTCTGTATCAACTATTATCCTCACTGCAAATAGGTCATATATCTGTTCAAGCTTTTTATTTTGTGTTACCATTTTCTTGTATACACTAAAATAATGTTTTGCCCGTCCATCAATAGTAGCTTTTAATCCTGCAGCACTGATATGATATTGAACTTCTTCAACAATTTCCTTGATAAATTCTTCTCTTTTACCTTTTCCATTCTCAATCTTTGCCACAAGCTCTTGATAAATCTCCGGCTCAAGATACTTAAATGCAAGATCATCAAGCTCAACCTTGATTTTTGATATGCCAAGCCTGTCAGCTATTGGTGCATATATATCAATAGTTTCTCTGGACTTTTCTTTCTGCTTTCTTGGAGTCTGATACTGCATAGTTCGCTGATTATGCAAGCGGTCTGCAAGTTTAATCAGGATTACCCTGATATCTTTAGCCATTGCAAGAAACATTTTTCTTAAATTCTCTGCCTGTACCTCTACCTTATCTGCAACATAATCAATCTGTGTAAGCTTTGTTACACCATCAACAAGAAGGGACACCTCTTCACCAAAATAATTTGTAAGCTCTTCACTTGTCATAGAAGTATCTTCAACAACATCATGCAACATTCCTGCTACAATTGTCTCCTTGTCAAGCTCAAGTTCTGCAAGTATTATACATACACACAGCGGATGTATAATATAAGGCTCTCCAGACTTCCTGTTCTGCCCTTCATGCGCTTTACTGGCTATATCATAAGCCTTCTCAATCATTGATAAATCTGTTGAGGGATGGTATCTGCGTACCATATCTTTAAGCTTTTCATATAACTCCTCAGGTGCTACAAAATCCTCAATTATTACACTTGTGGCCAATTCACCATTATCTAATTTAATTTCTGTACCAATTTTATCCGTATCTTCCATAAATTGCCTCCACCATAGATATTATAGTTACTATTCATGGCTATGCCACTAATAGTAACAAGCAGCACTACTTAGCGCTGAATTGCACATAATTATATCCTATATATATAATAAAATCATTCTTGCATAAAGTCAAGGAATAGAATATGCCCATGCTGCTTTTACCTGCTTTTGTACCCTCTTAAGTGACCAATGCTTTTTTGAACGTGCTTTACTATTTGGATCATTAACAATTATCCTGCCCTTTTTATCAATACCAACAAGTACTATAAAATGCCCCTGCTCAGTAAAATCTCCTGGTGCCATACTGCATATTACAGGTTTTTTAGCTTTTAGAGCCTCTCTGATTGATGTTTCGCTTGTACCTATTTTTTTTGCATCAAGCCCTAAATCTATTGCACCCTCAAGCATCATAGCCCATGCTGTACCAGAATCCTGACTATAATAATTATTATTTGTACAATATTCTGCCATATCAGCAGGCGACATAGATGTATTCTTAAACAGTCCTGAATACACCATTGATATACATGTTGGTCCACATCCGCTTATTGCCAGTATATCATTTCCATATTTAACATATCCCCAGCGCTCGTCCCACTGATTAAACAGTGGAATACCACTTGAAACCTCTTCCTGTGTCACCTCTCCTAAAGATGCTGTGTCATTTTTATGCTTGGGATAATTAACCACAAAAGAAAGTGTTTCCTGATTATTAATAAAAAGTTCTAAAATATTTATTGGATACTGAGGTAAATTTATAAGAATATCATTTACCTCAGGATATGTATCTGAAAGCATTGTAAGTTGGTTATAAACTCCATTATAGCCTTCTGGTATAATTATCTCAGGCTTTTTAGTTGGTACTGCTGTTTCTGTCGCCGTTTTATTGTCCTTATCTTTTTTATCAGTCATCCCACCAACAATATTTCTTACTGCAAATCTTAACAAAAGTGTAATAAGAACTATGATAACAATTAAAACTACAGCCATAACCGCCCTTGTAATTAAAACCTTCCTTCGTCTCTTTCTATGTCTTATACGTTTTTTCAAGTACCTTCTATACTCTAATTCTTCCTGTGTCAAATTCTCCAATTATAGTTACCTCCATTATCTAAAACCTAAATCTCTCAACAATTTAAATCCATCAGCATCCCCATTAACTTATCAAATTCATCAGAAGTAAGCTTCCCATCATCAAATTCATCAGTTATCAGTTCTTCTATCTCATCCCATTCATATTCACTGTCACCCTTCTCAAACTTCTTAAGCTCTTTCTCCCATCTATCAGAACTATTCATAAATATCTTCCTTTCTGCTTATCTTTAAAATTTGTACATAGACATATATTAAAAACTATTAATAAGTAAATCTCTATATATGCAAAATGCTTATACATATTCATTTAAAAAATATCTGTAATTATTAAGATATTCTTTTCCAAACTCTTCTATTGTATATTGTTTAATCAAATGTAACATATCTTCTTCAAAGCTCTCAATAAATCCTCCTGACTTATCTATAATAATATGCCACCTGCCACTATTTCTACTTATAAACTTATCATTCAATTCTATAAAAATTTCTTTTCTTTCATCAGAGTATAAATTCTGTACAAATTTCTTTATATCAATAATTCTCGCCATAAGTAAATTTTCACCTGCTTTTCTGTCACTTTCTACAATCCCCCAATAGCTGGTTTCACATAAAATAATCTCTCTATTATTAGCTTTTTTAACCTGTAAGGAATATAAAAAATCTGCAGCATAAGCTCTGGCAAAGGGCTCTAATATACACTCCGCAAGCTCGGTTTTATCCTCACACAGATAAACTGCATATCCTATACATTCTTCCTTTTTACCGCCTGTTAACTGCCAAAATGTCACAATATCACCATTACATGCCAAAACCTCTTTATAAAGTTCATCAAAATAGTCCTCATCATGTATAACATAACATGTAAAATTCTCTGAAAGCCTGCAGTTAGCATATTCACACAAAAGCCTCTTCATAACCTGCATTTTTCTGCCCTCTAAAAGCTCTTTGTATGACAAAATCCTATAATCCTTAAATTCTGCTGCCTCTACATCCATACCCTGATTACAATTACAAATATCTTTAAGATGCAAAGCATCTCCCTCCCAGCTTTCCACAGGATATATTCCACAAAATCCATAAGGAATATATATTTCTTCCGCCACAGGCATAAGATAAGTAAATGGCACTTTCTCTTTATACATATAATCAAATGCGCATCTAATACACGCATCCATAAATCCCATTTTACGATATTTTATATCAGTACAGACTCCTACTATATAATAAAGTCTTGTCTTTACGCCATTTACCATACATTCATATGGATTAAGATGCAACATACTCTTATCATTATATAAAACTGTTATACTGCTTTTCCATCTATTCTTAAAATAATACCTTATATAACTGTCAGTATCATCAAAATTATCACGCCACAGCCTTTCGCATATGGCGGCTATATCCTTTTGAGATTCTGGCATAATAATATTTATATTATTTTTACTAATATCAAACATAATTTAACTCATTTCTTTAAAATTATTTTTTTATAATCAGGACTACTCATTCCCCTTTCCATCATATCAAGCAAAATGCCGCTTACTGCTTTCTGTCCTTCTTTGCAATAAAAAAAGTTTTTAATCTTCTCCCGTTCTCCCTCTCCAAACTCATTTTCATTTACTGCAAACTGCTCTAACTGCTCCATAAGCTCATTAAAATCTCTTGCCTTTACTCCGGGTGTAACATCTTCGTATTTAAAATACATTTCTCTATCCTCTTTAAGATACCGTTCATAATCATAACAATAAAATAAAATCGGTTTATCAAGAAGAAGATAATCTATATATATACATGAATAGAAAGTAATCATCGCCTTTATCTCAATAATAAGCCTTTGAATATACACATCCTCACCTGTAAAATCAAT
>CAMWXG010000033.1 GCA_947178155.1 uncultured Lachnoclostridium sp. | reverse complement strand
GAGTTAATATGAAGTATTCTATAAATACGAAAAGAAAGAAAATTGTAATAATTGGTACAATATTTTTACTGGTTCTATTAGCAATTATTACCACAGTATATAAACAAACCTTACATAAAAATACTACAATAGATACCTCTCATCAAAAACAAAATATACATAAACAGGAAAACAAAAAAGAGAATTCTTCTTCTGTTGAAAAATGTTCTTTAGAAGTGCGTGTTGGTTTAGATAAAAAAGTGGTAATTCCAAATCCTGCTACAACAAAAGAACAAGTTTCAATTTCACTTATGAGAGAGCAGGATGTTGACCATATAACAAAAGCAGTGTACCCAAATTACCTGGCAGATTTATCTTTTGCAGGTTTTGATAAACCTGTGTTTGTCAGTTCCTATGCAGTAGGAGATATAACGGGAACATCAGATTCAGTATCACATGTATCACTCAAAACAAAGAACGGCATAAAAGAGAAGGAAATATCCGGAAGCTGTCTGGCGCTCTTTGTAACAACAGGAATAGACACTTTTAAGAAATTAAAAAAAAGATTGGGTTACATGTTTTTTAAAATCCTATTTTGTAATTATCGATTATAAAAATGGCATTTGTTATAAAAAATCAACAGATTTTACTTTGCCTCACTTATCTGTCTGGCTGGATTTATATGCAGTTGACCTGACTGGAGACGGAGCACAGGAACTCATTGTATCTCATTATTATAATAAATCTATTAATTTTGGAGTATACCATGCAAATGCATACACACATAAAATAAAAGAAATATATTCTAGCTTTCAGGATTTTGACGAGCATGAAGATTTTATGGACCGTCTGGCATTTGAGGGTGAACTTTTGGATGATTACAAAGTATTGTTAAAGTTTCCGTGTATCGGATACTCCAAGACGGTTTCTATGATTACAGATGGCGGATACAGGGAAAATGAATTACACAAGAAAAAAGATAACTGGGGATGTATCAATTATGTAGGTATGTGGAACAAAAATGGAAAACTCCGTAAAAAATGGGTTAAAAAACATGGAAGAGTTTTTCTGTATACATTAGATGACATATCATGTGTAAAAACCAAAGATAATACTATGCAGATAGAACTTGTACGTTCTGTAAGTATCGGGCATCGTTCAAAAGATATTGGTGATATGCATATTTATCTGGAATATGATAATGATTCAGATGCGCTTGTAATAAAGAACGCAGAATTTGCAGATGCCAAAACAGCATATAAAGATTTGCATATGAAAACATATGGCAAATTAACTTTCAGATAAAAAGGAGTAAGACTATGTATTTATTTGCAGAAGTTATCTTTTATTCTGAACAAAAAAACAACTTACCCACAAATGGATACCGTCCAGATGCCGTCTTTAATGACACAGGGGATTACTGGGGAATTACTTTTATCAATTTACCATTTGATAAATTTGATGTTCCAACTCCTGCAGACATAAAATTTTCCTTCCAGGATTGTCATTACAAAGAAGTTGTGCCCGGTCAGTCATTTACAATCATGGAAGGAGCCAATCAGGTAGGCGAAGGAAAAATTATCTCAATAGAAAAAGGATAAGTTAAATAACGCCCCTCTTACATTTCATAAGCAGTATACGCCTTACAGATTCATTTATTCTTTTTCTTGATATTTGTCCATTTCTAATAGCTTTTATCAACGCCTTATATGTTTTTTTATATTCACTTGTACATAACAAATCATTTCCTGCAAGAACTGCGCGTACTGTACTTTTGCCCACACTTCCCGTATATCCGGCAACTCCGTTCATAGTCAGAGAATCTGTTACGATCACGCCTTCAAATCCCATATTATTACGCAGATAAGATATGACTTTAGGAGAAATTGATGCCGGATTTTTAGCATCAAAACAATGTACAATATTATGGCTTACCATAATCATATCACAACCTGCGTCAATCCCCGCTTGAAATGGTTTTAAATCTCTTTTTTCAAAACTCTCTTTGCTTCGGTAATCATGAATAAGTTGTGTATGGGTATCACCATTATTTCCATATCCCGGAAAATGCTTTAAAGTACTTATAAGATTTTTCTCTCCCATTGTACTTACAACTTTTCTTATATATTTTGATGTTGAATTTGCATTTGTAGAAAAACTTCTTTTATATATGAAATCTGACTTCTTATATGCAACATCTGCAACAGGAGCTAAATTTGTATTAATTCCCAAATTCTTTAAAAACTTTGCCTTTGATTTCGTATCCTTTATTATGCCCTTCCACTTTCCTGCAGCATATACACTTTGCGAAGAAGCATAAGGTTTAGAACGAAACTGTTTATATTTAGAAGCTCTTACAACCGTTCCTCCCTCTTCATCTACAGCAATTAGCATTGGAATTTTTGATGCATCTTGTATTTTCTTTATCCTTCGTTGCATAGAAACCGGCGTTGCCTTTTCAAAATCATTTGCAAATAATATATAACCGCCAAATTGATATTTCTTTTGAACATCTGCTGCGTCATATGGCGCTGTAACAAAAATCATCTGTGCAGCTTTTTCCTTCCATGTCATTTTTTTCATTAATTCTTCAACTTTCCTAATTCGTTCTTCTTGTATATCTTCTGAATTTTCATCCTGTGTCAAATTAGTCTCTTCTATGTCTTCTAAACTTTCATCTTGTGTCAAATTATTTTCTTCTATGCCTTCTGAACTTTTATCTTGTACTAAATTATTTTCTTCTATGCCTTCTGAACTTTTATCTTGTACTAAATTAATTTTGTCTATATCTGCTTTGCCGTCATCTTCCTCAACTAAATTTGGTACAAATAGCCCGCAAATTGGTGTATATGGTCTATTATAATAAGTTTTAGGGCACGCACTTGCATCATCTGCTCTTATGCCTGTTAGCACAATAGTCACACACAACATAAATGTAATAAAGTGTTTTAAATATTTCATAATCCCTCTTCTTTCTTTGCTAATTTTTCACCTTTCCAAACATGCTGCCTACAGCAGCACAAACAATCTACGAAAAATACTGCTTTTGCATTTTTCTGAGTTACTTACACACTTCGTTTTATTTAGGATTTCTCCAGCCATACATTTCAAGTGATTTTTTAAATGATGTCCTTCTTGGATACTTGTTCCTGTAACTTTGCATATAGCACTGTTTTCCATTCTCTTCACCAAGCGATTCTTTAACTTCTCCCATTGCTGCAATAAATGCTGCGCACTCATTATAATAATTAGTTCTGTTTGCATTCATAATCCCATCTACTCGCATCTCTATAATTGTTTCTAATGTCTCTATAATTGTTTTCTTATCATCTTCATCAACTGGTGTTAAATTCTTCCACTTACGGAAACATTCATAAAACAAACTAAAATCATCTTTTTTGCAATTACCCGCTAAACCTTTTACATAACTTTCTGCTGTAAATTTTAAAAACTGTTCTGCCTGATAAATCATATGCATCACACCCTTTCCAGCTTCTTCTCCATTGTAAAGATATGCTAAAAACAAAGATAATCCCATTTTCATAAAAGTTCCGGTCCACCCAACAACAGCTTTTTCATTCATTCCATTTTTAAGTACCCTCATAAACTGTCCATCCAAAAATTCCAATACATAAATAGTATTTTTATCAGGATTGTTTTTTGATAATTCAGAAATACCAGATTGAACATATCCATATATATATGAGGACACTTTAACAGATTTATAAATATCTCTCATCTTATTTTTGTATTCTAAAGTTTCCCTGCAATTTAATAATACTCTAAGATAATTAATAGGAGTTGTATCTGATCTGAAACACTCTAAATAGCAGCTTTCTGCTTCGCTATATTTTTCAAGCTTTAAAGCATACTTAGCTGTCTCTAGTGCAATTTTACTTCTGACTAAATATTTAACATCTATTAAATCTAATGCTTCAATCCCAATTTCAAACATTTTACTATTATCAAACTCTTGATTTTGTTCAAATATCTGTAAATACATTGCAGGATGCACTGTTACAAACTCCTTTGCAATATCCACAATTATATTTGCATCATCCTTCAAATCTACTGCTTCTTTAAATAATTTCTCTGCTATACTTCCTTCTGATGTTCCAAGATACTTTATCCACAAATCTAAAAAAACTTCAAAATCTTTTAGTTCGTCATCTCCATATTGCATTAAATCCTCTATCTTTATATCTTTTATGGATGAATCAGAAATAATTTCATATATTATATCTGGTCTTTCATCCATTGGCAATGTAAAATAAGCACAATAAAGCGTATCAAGTAATATTTGCTTCATATTTATGTTAAGAAGTCCTTTACGCTCTAAATCACTTAATACCAAATCATCACTGTCATACTCAGACTCTACCTGTATATCAAGCAAAAAAAGCCTTCTTCCAATTTCAAAGCCTTCTTCATAACATTCTAAATCTACACATTTATGAACAAATTCAATCGCTTCTGTTAATACATCACATATACCTTCTTCATCTTCATAATAAAATTCGTCATCCGAACTATCATACCAGTCATCATAATCTTCATTTAATCTTTCATAAAGTACACGCTCTCCGGTTTCTACCTCTTCTAAATAATCACTAACACTTTCATATTTATCAGTAATGTAATAATCTTCTATCTCATTACCATTATTTTTTTCATCTGATATTTTACTTAATCTGGCAATAAAATCTTCTCTCTCACTCTCTTTAATCAACCTTGCAGTATCATGTATAAATGCAGCAAGTTTTTCCTTATCGCAGGAATCAATTAACCTATCAATCTTCTTTAAAAAACTTGATAAATTCATATGTACGCTCCTTTAAATATTTTTATGTAAAATTTTCATCATTTTTATTGTAACGCTTTTATCATTACACTTCAAGAAATATATTTCGTTCTTTAATTTCTTGACATAAACATTGCTAATTAATATAATAAAAGGGCTGACAAAAAAAGCAGTTATTGAATTTATATCAGAATTTGATTTATACGAAGAAGTTCATGTAAATAACAAAGTATATGTGCTTGTCCATGCTGGACTTGGAAATTTTAAACCTGACAGACCTCTGTGGGAATATGAGCTTGACGAACTTGTGTGGGAAAGACCAAATTATGAATTCCAATACTACTCTGACAAATATGTAATTACAGGACATACTCCAACAATGTCTATCGAAACAAATCCACGCCCTGGATATATTTATAAAAGCAACAACAATATAGCTATTGACTGTGGAGCAGGATTTGGCGGAAAATTGGCATGTTTGTGCCTTGAAACAGAAGAAGAATTTTATATAAAATGTGAATAAAGTCCGTAGAACATTTTTATCAAACAGACTGAATTTACTATTCTACAAAAAAGCCAGTGTACCAAATCTGCCTGTAAGTTATTGATACTCTGGCACTCTAATATATTTACAAAGATGTATTTACGAAACTCTGCTTATAGAAATCTTTACAATTTTCTCCTCTTCTGCTTTAATTTCAATGACACTTTCAGGAACTGGAATGTCGCTTAACTGCCCCAGCGTTTCCTTACAAATATATTCCAGCCATTGCTTCGGCACATCACCCTCAAAACTTAAGAAAATCTTATCTGTAATCTCGCAGCCAATCTGCTTTCTGGCATCTTGGATGTTTCTGACAATATCCCTTGCAAAGCCTTCTGCTTTCAGCTCTTCTGTAACAGTTAAATCTAATGAGACTACAATACCATGATTACTGGCTACATGCTGTCCCTCTTTTGCCTGATATGTCACAAGAATAATATCCAAATCAAAACTTTCTTCTTCATTGTCCAACTGCAAAATAACAGTATCTTCTAATATTCTAAATTTTGCGCTTTTCACTGCTTTGATAATCTCCGGTATCCTGTCAGGATATCTGCTACGAATTTCATTAAAGTTTGGAGCATATTTCACATCTGCAATATTTTCCACATCATCAAGAATCTCTACATTTTTTACATTCAGCTCCTCTGCAATAATATCCCCAAACTCCTCAATCATGCTATTCTTGAAATTATCCGGCAATGCGACTTTTAGACTGCTTAAAGGCTGTCGGTTCTTTACCCTGTTTCTGTTGCGAATAGAACGGGCAAGATAAATTATATCCTGCACCAGAGCAATATTTGTAAGCAAATCATTATCTTCAAATGATTGTGGAACTTCCGGCCAGTCTGTAAGATGTACGGAAACTTCATTTGTCAGGACCTTATACATTTTCTCTGAAATAATAGGTGCTGTCGGAGCAAGCAGCTTGGTGGTACATACCAAAACATAATACATGGTATGATATGCATTAAACTTATCCTCCGACATACCATGACTCCAAAAACGTCTTCTTGAACGCCTGATATACCAGTTTGTAAGCCCATCTATCAAGGACTCTACATATTCCACATACTTATTAACCTGATAAACATCCATATTACTTGTAATTAATTGCTGTGTCTCATATAATTTCGCCAATATCCATTTATCCAACTGATTATCTGATACAGGTTCCTCTAATTTTTCCGGCATAAAACCGTCAATGTTTGCATAAGAAATATAAAAATTACAGGCATTCCAATATGGCAGAATAATTTGCTGGTATGCGTCCTGAATGCCTGACTCATCAAAGAGCAAATCACCAATAAGCATAGCCCCCGTTTGATATAAATAAAGCCGGAAAGCATCTGTTCCATACTGTTTCATCAACTGCATCGGATCTGTATAATTTTTAGAAGATTTAGATAGTTTTTTTCCGTCCTTAGCCAAAATAGTACCATGAACAATGCAATTTTTAAATGCAGGCTTATCAAATAGTGCTACAGACAAGACATGCAAATAATAAAACCAGCAACGTATTTGTCCTGTATATTCCACAATAAAATCACTTGGAAAATGGGATTCAAACCATTCCTTATTTTCAAATGGATAATGTTTTTGAGCAAATGGTACAGAACCACTCTCAAACCAACAATCCAAAACCTCTGGAACACGATGCATTGTCTTTCCACAACATTTGCATGTAAAAGTAACCTTATCCATATATTGCCTGTGAAGATTGTTAAGACGAATACCGCTTGTTTCATATATCTCATCTATACTGCCTAATACTAAACGCTCCCCGCACTCTTCACATTCCCAAATAGGAATAGGAGTACTCCAGTATCTGTTTCTTGAAATATTCCAATCTCTTGCGCCTGCAAGCCAGTTTCCAAAACGTCCATGTTTCACAGTTTCCGGCACCCAGTTGATATCTTCGTTGTGTTCAATCAGACGATTTTTAATTTTTCCAATATCAAAATACCATGCATCCATAGCTTTATAAATTAATGGTCTTTTACAACGCCAACAGTGTGGATAATTGTGTTTAATTGTTCCGTCTGCCACAGCCTTTTTATTCTCATAAAGAAATCGTATGATAATAGGATTCATTTCAATCACATTTTTTTCATGAGCAATGTCATAAAAATCCTTTACCTCCTCAGTAAAGTGTCCTTTATTATCCACAGGATTTACAAGCGGAATCTTATTATTTTTACACGTCCAGTAATCATCTTCACCAAATGCAGGGGCTGTGTGAACAATACCAACACCTTCTTCCGAACCTACATATTCCGCCAAAACTACACGAAATGCCCCTTCTTCTTTTTTATCAGCAAAATAGTCAAATAAAGGCTCATATGTCATCCCTAATAAGTCATATCCTTTACATTCTTTTACAATAACAGGCTCTTTACCAAAAATCTTTTCATAATTTGTCAATGTATTTTTACAAGCTACATAAACAAAATCTCCTACATCCACATAACTGTAATCAAGATTCTCTCCCACTGCTAGACACACATTAGAAGGCAGAGTCCATGGAGTTGTAGTCCACGCAAGAAAATACACCTGTTTTTCATCAATAACTTCATTTGTCTTAAACCTGACAATAATCCAACGGTCCTGTCTAAGTCTTGTAGAATCAGATTCACGAGTATCAGAAATAGATAATGATGTTTCACAGTGCATACAATAAGGTGTAACACGGTAGTCCCTATAAATATAACCTTTGTCATAGCATTGCTTAAACGCCCACATAACACTTTCCATAAAATCTGTATTCATGGTTTTATATGCTCCATCATAGTCCACCCAGCGAGCCATCTGCTCTACATATTCTTTCCATGATTCATTATTGTTTGACACTATTTCAAAACATTTTTCATTGAATTTGTCAATGCCAAGACTCTTTTCAATATCGTTTTTATCATTAATACCAAGCAATGTCTCAGCTTGATTTTCAATAGGAAGTCCGTGACAGTCCCAACCCCAGACTCTGGGAACACGATATCCTTTCATAGTCTGGTATCTGGCAATCATGTCCTTAATAAAAGACACCAAAACCGTTCCATGATGTGGTTTCCCAGTAGGAAAAGGTGGTCCATCATAAAACACCACTTCTTCACCTGTCCGCTCCTCCACAGATTTTTCAAAAATTTTCTCTTGTTTCCAAAAATCCAGTATCTCTTTTTGTATAAGATTTAGTGCTGGTTTTCCAGAAAGTTCTTCATACTTCATGATACATCCTCCTTTTTATTTTTTTTGGGGGAATGTTCCATGCAGAAAAAAGCCCCCATCCCATTTCAGGATGAGGGCTTACGCTACTCAATTTTTACACCACCTGCATGAACATACCAACATATGTCTTCCAGATAACGGTGGAATACCGGCCCGACTTACTCACCTACTACTAAACCTGTCATCATTATAAATCATGACATTCCTGTTTTCAGTCTGCAACTCCAGAGTGATATTCGTATTTTACCTACATTATCAGCTCTCACCAACTCTGACTCTCTGTGAACTTCGTGTAAATACTACTTTCTCTTTCAACGTTTTTTACATTCTATAACATCATCAATGTATTGTCAATCTCAAATTTCTTCTTTTAAAAATATTTGATTACTATTGTTACTTTTCACAGCCAAGCGTATTTGAAAATTTATTCCTCGTTTATGCAGAAGACAGCCTTGAACTGTGGTAATTTTAATTTCACTGAATTCGGGGGAATCAAATCATGAGCGGCAGTATTAAAGTCTGGATTATACATTTCTTCCAATATGCCAAGAAATTCTGATTGCAATCCTGATATTGTATTATTAGACCACATTTTTATCGCCAATTCTGCCAAAGCTAAAGCATCTGCCTGCGTTGCTTCTCTAATCATAAAGCCACCTCCATAAATCCCGATTGCGAAAAGTGTAACCAATTACTTTAACAATAAAAAACAAGGAAACCTTAGTAAAATCAAGGTTTCCCACACTTTTAACTAATGCGGAAGATGGGACTTGAACCCACACGTCGTTGCCAACACATGAACCTGAATCATGCCTGTCTGCCAATTCCAGCACTTCCGCTAATTATTACCTTGACAATCATATCAGATATAGCAAAAAATGTCAAGAAAATTAGCGAAAATACTTATAAATTTATTTTTACGAAGCATTTTGCTTACTATAATTTAATTTATTTTGAAGAAAGACTAAAAAGCAGATATTCATTTTTGGTTCCAATTTTTAATTTAAGCTTTTTCTTGGATTTAGCAACCTTCTTTGGAACTTCAAATGCTATAATTCCTTTTTCTGTATTTAATGGCTGAACTGATGTCCCACATAAATCTTTATCATAAGAAATAAGTTCTGATGGTAAATATTCATATTCGTCTTTATAATAGAGAATGGCTTGTATCATTGTATTTTCATATCCCACACGAGGAAGAAATGTTTCAGCTTTTTTGCCATTATTGCGTACAGATAATGATACAATAACAAATGTATTTCCTTTTTTAGCCTCAAAATAATGATACTTTCCATTAATAATTTTCTTCTTAACAGATGCCTTATTTGCACCAATCTTCCAATCGCCGACTTTACCTTTTTTCCCAAGTGTAACTTCGGTTTCTTTTGGGCCTGGAGTGCTGGTAGGCTTAGGCGATGCTGTCTGCACTGGTTCACTTGAAATCTGCTCAGATACTTTATTTATAGTTTTATTTACAGTATCACTTATTTTACTAGAAGAACAACCTGTTATAAAAAACATAGTACACATTAGTATTATCATTGATTTCTTTTTCATAGTTCGTAAGCTCCTTATTATAGTGGTAAAATTGTAGCATTTGGCAGCACATATTCATAATTTACTTATGCATTTTGACTTTAATCTTCCCATAATGGATAGTATAACATAATCTGCTACTTTTGTATATGTACAATGTTATTGTGCCATGATAAATTCAAACTTTATTAACTTTTTATAAATTTGAAGTTTATTTTTTTCTAAATTATTATAATTCCATAAATCAAACAATCTATCATCTTTGACAAAATTGGTTGTGTAAAACCCAACTTAGAAAAATGTTCCTCTAAAACAGATTTCAAATCATCTGTCTCATCTGGCTTCAAAATTGTCATAGGAAGCAATAATTGAAACAAAATTTCCCCATCCTCTAAGTGTAAGAGTTTTTTAATCTGATGATATGGAATCTTTTGTAGCTTACAATGTGGTCCAGTACAGCCTAATTCTATTTCATTTATGTAAAAAATAGTATCTCCTGGATGAAATTCTATTTTAAGAATATCCGAATTTCCAATGGATGCAAGTAATGTTGTAGGCTCATCTAAATAGCCATCTGTTTCATCTAAAATTCCATCATAATACCCTGTAAACTCATCGCTCCATTTTGTATCAACTGGTAAAATTTCTTTTACAAAATCATACATTGAACAATCTGACTCTTCCATAAATGCGCATGGATAATTTACTGAAAGAAAATACGCCCAGAAGTTGGTATTATCAAAATATATATTTTTCAAACTAATAATATTTTTTGCAGACATTTATATTTACCTATTTTTTCTTTTAACTAAATTATTCTTTCTTATTTTGTAAAAATATTGTTACTTTTCACACCAACACCAAATTTGAGAATTTTGGGTATGGTTTTTGCTAAAATCCATTAAATATTTTGTGACATAGATTTTTTATACTGATTATTTTCTCCATTTTCAAACACGCTCTCAATCATGTTCATTCCCCCATATCTTTAAAAGCCCTGCATTGTGCAGAGCTTTTTCAATCTTTAATTAAAATAATCTTAATTAATGCTTCTGTTCATAGTTTCCTGCATTGTTTCCGGCATATGGTGCCATTGAAAGCCTTATAAAGTATCCCTGATCACTGTCACATACAGGACAATTCTTTGGTGCAATTTCTGATTCAACTACATAACCACAGCCAAGACAAACCCAGCCTGTTTTTACATCTGATACATACAACTTCCCTTCTTCCATAAGTTTTGCTATATCTTCAAAACGCTGTCCATGTGTTCTTTCTATATCAGCAATCAGATAAAACTTTGTAGCTATATGAGTAAAGCCCTCTTCCTTTGCTATATTGCCAAATTCATTGTATGCACTGTCAGATTCTTCATATTCATTATGAACTGCAGCCTTTAACTGTGCCAGCAAATCTTCTGACTTATTAACAGGATATCCTGCGTTAATATCTATATTTTCACCATCAAGTTCCTTTAAAAAATCATAAAAAATTCTTGCATGTGTTTCTTCCTGTTTAGCAGTAAAATCAAATATCTGTTTAACAGCAAAAAAACCTTTTTCCTTAGCAAGCTGTGCAGCAAATGTATATCTGTTGCGTGCCTGACTTTCTCCTGCAAAAGCTCTCATAAGATTTTCCTTAGTTCTACTATCTTTTAAATCCATAACCAACCTCCATATATAAATAATATAAAATTATGTTATGGATAGTATTCTCAATTTTACTAATATTATACAATTTCTGATTAATTTAAGATGCAAATTTCAGAAGTAGAAGCTCCACTCCTATCTGGTCACTTATAATTCCCCTTTTAAAGTTATATTCTGTTTCTATACATTCATTCAACATACTTCTAAGCCTGCTTTTTTCAAAACGCTTTGCCTGACTTATATATTTTCCTACTGTAAACGGTGGTATAGAAAGCTTGGATGCAATCTCCCCCTTAGGCTCATCTGCAATATCCTTAATTTGAAGAAGTATATTAAACTGTCTTGTAAGCAGATAAAGTATTGACATAGGACTTTCCCGCAGTTCAAGCAAATCACTGTAAAGTTTTAATGTATCATTCTTTTTTCCCATTGCAGCATAATCAATCATTTGAAATATTCTTCCTGTCACCTGTACACAGCATACTGCATCAATATCTGCAATAGTAATTTCACTTCGCCCTTCTGTATACGCAATAAGTTTATCCAATTCATTAATTATATTTATCATTGAATTATCTGTCTGCTGCAAAAAATAATCAACTGTATTTTCTTTTATCTTTTTGCCATTCTCTTTTAACTTAAGTCCTATAAACTGCTTGGTATCAGCAGGGCTCATCTGTTTCATCTCGACTGCGATACCCTCTTTATTTACATACTTATAGAGCTTATTTCTTTTATCTATTTCATTTTCAACAAACAACACTATTGTAGAAGAAGGCATATTAGGAAAATAATCTGATAAATCATTAGCTGATTTAAATAATCCACTGTCCTCAATAATTACAATTCTATAATCACTAAAAAATGGCAGTGTGTCAGCTATTTCCTTAACTGATGCAGTATCTGTTTCCTTCCCCTCAAAATATGAATAATTCATTTCATCACTGCCATCTAAAACAGCCTCTTTAAGACTGTTCTTATATAATTTTTTTAAATAATCCTCTTCTCCGTATAATAAATACAAATTATGAAAACTCTTGCTTTTAATATCTTCCTTAAGACGGCGCATTATAAATACCTTTTACCTTTCAAGGCTTTCCATAAATACCTTACCTATATCAGCCTTACATTTAAACCCAAACTTACCAAGCACATTTCCAAGTGCTTTAAGAGTATCATACACATCTTTTACATTAGCATTGTTTCCCATATGTCCTATACGTATAACCTTTCCTGCGAGCACATCAAAACAACCTGCTATCATTATATTATAGTCAGTTTTCATACTATCAAGTATCATCTTATCTGTCATCCCAGCAGGCACATTTATTACAGTAACAGAAGATGCGTATCCATCTTCAAGGTAAAGCGTAAGCCCTGCTGCCGTGACAGCTTTTCTTACAGCGGCTGCTATTGTCTTATGTCTGTATAAATGATTTGTATCTGCAATTACATTGTCAAGAGCTGCTCTAAGTCCATAAATATCACTTATTGGCATCGTATAAGGAAACCACTTATCCTCATAGTATGTCTTAAATGTCATCAGATTTGCATAAAAAGAACGTATGGGTGTCTTTCTTTCCTCCATAGCCTTCATAGCATCTTCGCTTACTGCTACCATAGTCAGTCCCGGTGGGGCAGAAAGTGCCTTTTGTGAACCTCCACACACTATATCAGCCATAGATTTATCTATATCAAGTTCATCCGCAAACATACCTGTTACAGAATCAACTACTGTAAGAATTCCATATTCTTTAAGCAACGGACATATTTTTTCTATAGGATTTAATACTCCACTTGGCGTATCAGAATGTACAACAGTCGCATATTTAAAATTGCTGTCTTTCTCAAGATAATTCCTTAATACATCAATATCAACAGGTCTATGATAATCAAAAGACAATATAACAGGCTCTCCCTCATAAATAGATACAAAATCAGCAAACCCTTTTCCAAAAATACCATTATCAATTACAAGTACTCTGTCTCCCTTTTCTGTAAGCGATGCACATGCTGCTTCAAGACCGAGTATCCCCTCTCCACCCATTATATATACCCTGCTTTTTGTATTCCAAACCTTTGCAAATAAATCACAGGTTTCTTTATAAAAGTCATAAAATTCCTCATCTAAATCAGGATTTGTAGTATTAAGACTTCTTGCCTGTCTCACATTCCAAACAACCTGTGTAGGTCCTGGTGTCATAATTCTTACACTGCCATCTCCTGCTGGCTTAAACTCTTTCTTACTGCCCACAATCTCCAGTTTGTCCATACCTCTGTATTTTCCTCCTATTTCTACGCTCTTATTCCTACAAGACAAAAAACTTATTTACACTTTTATACTGCTCTACATATCCTCTATAATAGAACCTTTTTTAACATTAGGCTCTATCATATTGTTTCTAACATATTTCCATACTTTTTCTGAGCCTTCTGCTGTACTTTCATTTCTGCTAATCACCTGTGAAAGTTTAACATTATGCTCAGTCCATGCCTTACCTTCTGATGCATCATTTAATGTAAGCGGCTGTACTCTGTCAAGCATATTTGCAAATTTGGATTCAGGAGTCGCCCTTTCTTCAAATTCGTCCCACAGACCGCGCATATAAAGCGCCTGATCTTTCGGAAGTATATTAAAGATACGCTCTGCAGCTTTTAACTCACGTTCTCTTTTTGTAGCATTACCAGCACTGTCATAGGCGTATGTATCACCTGCGTCAATCTCAACAATGTCATGAATAAGTACCATTGATATAACTTTAAGCACATCTATCTTTTCATTGGCATATTCACTTAATATAACAGCCATTAGTGCAAGATGCCATGAATGTTCTGCATCATTTTCCTTACGGCTGCCATCGCATATATATGACTGCCTGAATATCTGCTTAATTTTATCAACTTCACGTATAAAATCAAATTGTCTGTTAAGCCTCTCCATATTATTAATTCCTCACTATCTGTATACCCTAAATAACCCTGTTACCTTGCCAAGTACATAAACTTCATTAACAATAATCGGCTTCATCTCATCATTTTCAGGCTGTAATCTGAAATGTCCCTCTTCTTTATAAAATGTCTTAACTGTAGCACTATCTTCTAAAAGCGCAACTACTATATCACCATTTTCTGCTGTATCCTGCTTCTTTACAAGAACTTTATCACCATCATATATACCAACATTTACCATGCTGTTGCCCTTGACTTTCAGCATAAAAGCTTCACCTGAAGGCATATCCTCCGGAAGCAGCGGCATATAACCCTCAATATTTTGCTCTGCAAAAATCGGCTCTCCTGCTGCAACAGCACCAATAACAGGAACATTTACAACCTCGCGTCTTGCAAGATTAAAATCATCATCAAGAATTTCTATTGCCCTTGGCTTTGTAGGATCCCGTCGTATATATCCATTCTTCTCAAGAGTTTCAAGATGAGCATGTACTGACGAAGTAGACTTTAAGCTAACAGCTTCACAAATCTCTCTCACAGCAGGAGGATATCCTTTGCCCACAATCTGGGCTTTAATATAATCTAAAATCTCCTGCTGCTTTGAAGTAATCTTTCCTTTTGACATTTTGTGACCTCCTTATAAATTTACAATATTATGTGCATATAACAAACATTTTTGCTATCATTTAGTTCTTTGCAAGCAAATTAACATGTTACTATTCTCAGCCAGTTAAATTCAAGGATTTATGGCATAGTTTATGTTATTTTTCTATCATAGCTAATAATAACACATAATATCAACTTTGTCAAACACATGTTCTGAACTATAACACTTTTAAAGCTCGTCTACTTCAATCTGTTTTCCATCAGACCACATTCTCTCAAGGTCATAAAACAGTCTGTCTTCTTTGTCAAAAATATCCACAACAATATCACCAAAATCCATAAGTATCCATGTACTGCCACGGCTGCCTTCCTTGCGTTTCAGCTCAAATCCTGCTTTGTACATCTTCTCTTCTACATTTTCAACAAGCGCCTGAACCTGTGTAATATTAGTACCATTTGCAATTACAAAATAATCAGCAAGTGTTGAAACTTCTGAAATATCTATAATTTTTATATCCTCACCCTTCTTTTCATCAAGTGCCATATAAGCAACTTTTGCCATTTCCGCATTTTCTACCATAATTTACCTCTTTTCTATATATTACTTTTGCAACATCGTTTATAAAATAAATTTTTCATCATGAATCTTTTTATAATATACAAATGCATCTATCGTATGTGTATCTATCTCCCTGCCCGACCTGTCATGCTTTGCACTCTCACCAAGATAATCAAGCGTATGATCTAAAATATTGTAAACTGCTTCATCGATATCTACAAATGCCATTCTGCGCACCTCATCAATATGTGCAAGTGGTTTTCTGTTTGGCTCAATGTAGTCAGCAGTAAATATTATTGCTTCAAGCAGACTCATTCCCGGTTTGCCTGTAGTATGATATCTAACTGCCGAAATTATTTCTTCATTCTGCACTCCATATTTTTTCTTAGCATAATATGCTCCAAGCTTAGAATGAAGCAAAAAACCATTCCTAAGCTCAATATCAGAACAATCAAGATTATGCTTTGCACACTTTTTTATAAGGTCTTCATCACTAAAATATTTTGCACAATCATGAAGTACACCTGCCATTGAAGCATCTTCAACTGAAACCTTATATCTCATTGCCAATGCAGCGGCCGTATACCTCACTCCTATGGTATGTATAAACCTTTTGTTGCTAAGCTTTGATTTAAGTCTTTCTTGAACCTCTTCTACCTTTTCCAACATAATCGCATCTCCATCACTATAATTTAAGAATAACAACCCGTTTGCTCTATATATCTCCAAACACTGTCAGGCAGATAATTTCTTACAGATTTTCCCTCTGATATAAGCCTTCTTATATCACTTGAACTTATATTCATGTGTTTCATCTTAATTATCTGAATCTTTGCACCATATTTACTTCTAAGCAAAGACGCATACTCTTCCATACGTACTTCATCAGAACCGCCGCGTCCAACAGGAAGAAGCGATGCAAGCCTCATAAGCTCGTCTGGATGATACCATTCTTCAATATAAAATAAAGAATCGGCTCCCATTATAAAAAAAAATTCATCTTTCGGAAATTGTCTGTGAAGAAGGGTAAGAGTATGCGTTGAATAAGTAATTCCCTCTCTTTTAAATTCAAAATCAGAAAATTCAAAATAGGAAATACCTTTAATTGCAAGTCGTACCATTGTTTCGCGATGCTCCTCTGAAACAATCTTAACACCTGCTTTATGCGGCGGATTTTTAGATGGCATAAAAAGCACCTTATCCAGCTCTGCCTGCCTATATGCCTGCTGTGCCATACTAAGATGGGCTAAATGTATTGGATTAAATGTACCACCCATTATTCCTATCCTTCCCATATCCTCATTCCCCTTTTATTGTTTTAATCCACCTGCTTTCTAACTCTTTTTATCCTTCTTAGTATTCTTCTTATAAAGCACTACCTTTCTTCCTATAACCTGTACAACCGATGAACCTGTCCTTTCAGCAAGCACCCCTGCAAGTTCTTTTATGTCATCATCACAATTTTTTAGTACATTTATCTTAATAAGCTCCCTTGCCTCTAATGCGTCCTTTATCGCATCTACGGACTGTGTACTAAGCCCTGACTTTCCAATTTGAAATATACATTCAATCGTCATAGCTTGTGACTTTAATTTAGCTCTCTCTTTACTTGTCATATAATCCTCCATTTCTCGTAAAGTATTGTTATAAAAACGACAATTTAGAAATTCTTTTTCGCAAGGCTTGGAATATTTTTTTGGCAAACCAACAATTCTCCAATAATATAAAATAGTGGTACACAGAAGAACGCTTTAGCGTTCTTCTATAGGCGAAACTATAGAATTTCTTTTTCTATGCACCTACATGTGCATAGAAAAATTTAGAAATTCTTTTTTGCCTTATTATTATACACAAACTTTATTCCAAAGTACACCGTTTTTAGTCATATTTTCCCCAAATTTGCAATAAAATATATTAATCCACCAAGAACCTTTTCCTAATTTAGAAAAACATTCAAAATTAAGAAAGAGGGGGTATAATTATGAAGTATAACATAATATCGTCTGCTGCCATAAAAAGAATAATTCTTACAACTATATTATTTTCACTCATTATATGCCAGATGCCACAAACGGCAGCTGCAAAAAACGGCAGGCATACAGTTACGTCACATTCTTATAATACACTAAAAAATGAGGTTTCTACAGACAATAACTCCAAAAATACTAAAACAAACACTGACACAACTAACAGCACAAGCACAGGCATAGATACATCTATCATGGCAAAAGCTGCTGTGCTCATTGAAAATAACAGTGGGCGGATTCTCTATGAAAAAGAGAAAGATATGGAACTTATTCCTGCAAGTATTACAAAAATAATGACACTTCTACTTATTTTTGAAGCCATTCATTCAGGTAAAATTGCACTGGAAGACAGCGTTACAGTAAGCGAATATGCCTCATCAATGGGCGGTTCACAAGTCTATTTAGAAGCAGGTGAAACCCAGACTGTTGATACTATGATTAAATGTATAAGCATAGCGAGTGCAAATGATGCAGCCGTAGCTATGGCAGAATATGTAAGTGGTTCCGAATCTGAATTTGTCAAAAATATGAACAACAAGGCTAAAGAGCTTGGAATGATGCATACAAGTTTTAAAAACTGCAATGGCCTTGATGATAATATTAAAAGCGGCCATTATAGCAGTGCTTATGATGTAGCTCTTATGTCACGTGAGCTTGTAACAAAATATCCTGAAATTTCCAATTACTCAACAGTGTGGATGGACGAAATCACACATACAACAAAAAAAGGCTCTAAACAGTTTGGACTTACCAATACAAATAAGCTTATTCGTACATATAATGGAATTACAGGATTAAAAACAGGTTCGACTGCCAAAGCAAAATATTGTCTATCTGCAACAGCAGAAAGAGGCGGAATAAGTTTGACAGCAGTAATCATGGCAGCCCCAGACCCAAAAGAGCGGTTTGCAGAAGCGGCATCACTTCTGGATTATGGGTTTGCAAACTGTACTAACTACTCTGAAAAAGCTTCTGATATCCCATTAAAACCACAAAAAATATCACATGGCAAAACAGGAACAGTGACTCCTATAGTAAGTGAGGATTTTTCATATACTTTGTGTGGTAGTGAAACTGCCGACAAAATAGAAAGAAAGGTAATGTATAAAAAAAATCTTACAGCGCCTATTAAAAAAGGTGATACAATAGGAACTGTATTATATCGTATAAATGGTATGGATATTAAAAAAATTCCAATAACTGCGGGTGAAGATATTAAAGAAGCAGGTTATATAGATTATTTTTATAAATTAGCTAAACGTCTTTTGCTGGACTAAATTCCAGCGTAAAAGTTACCTCCTTATATATGGGCAGCATACATGCTGCCCTAAATACTACTCTTTACTTGAAAATGTGCCATATGAAAATGGCTCTTTTCCATTGTATTTAAATACAAAATCATTAAGTGCCTCTGCATTTGATGTCCTGTTTATTTCAGATGACACACCATCTGTCAGCACCAGACAGTCACCACATGAATATTCACTTTTTGACTCCCTATAGTATCCCTCTATTGGAATTTGAAGCTGATGTACTGTTGTCTGTCCCATCATTATTACATCTTTCATATACTTCATAATTTCCTCATTAGAAAAATCAGTCTTTACATATTCACTTAAAACCTCATTTGCAATTTCAATCCATTTAGACATAGAAAGAGATTTTACTTTTGAAAAAACTGCCTTTACAACTGTTCGCTGCCTCCATGTGCGTCCATAATCATTCATAAGTCCTGTTATTGTTGTGCCTCCCTTACGTATACGACAATAACCAAGTGCCTGATTTCCATTTAATACCTGCTTGCCTACTTTTACATTTCTATATTTCTTTTTTGAAATGTAATTAGTAGAATTAAGGTAAGACACCTCTGACTCTGTAAGTTCAACCTCAACACCTCCAACTGCATTTACAATCTTTTCAAATGCATCAAATCCAACTTCAACATATCCATCAAGCTCAATATTAAAATTCTGTGCTATAGTCCTGTACAAAAGCTGAACCCCTCCAAAGGAATATGCCGCATTAAGCTTCTGAAGCCCATGATCAGGAATGTCAACAGCCATATCCCTCATAAGAGATACCATTTTAAGTGCCTTGTGCTTCTTATCCATAGTTGCAATAATCATAGTATCGGTAAGACCATCTGCATCATAAAATCTCTCCTCACGGTAATCATTACCGATTATTAAAACATTAATTATGTCATCATCAGAATTGACCTTTATTCCGCTTAAATCAACATTCTTTAATGCAGTATCATAATCACGATTAATATTATTGAGAGTGCTGTTTATCACAACCTGTGCACGTGCAACAAAAAAGCCTGCCACACCACTCATAATAATAAGAATACCTAATATAATTTTCCTCCACATATTATCTGTTATCCTCCAGTCGTTTTAATCTATTCGTCAGTACTTCCATCATCACTATCCCCATCAGCATTAAAATCCCCCTCGCCATCATACTCAAATATAAATTTCTGCATAATCTCTGCATTTTTAGCAGTATTGGACTCACTTGAAATACCATCCGTAAGCACAAGTCCTGTACTGCTGTCCCAATAAAAATATGGCTCCTGTGGTATTTGAAGCTGATGTATTTCCATAGTTCCCATAAGCGCAACATCCTTCATATAACCAATAATCTGCTTATTATCAAGATCTGTAACAACATCCTCAAGAACCTTATTGGCTATATCATACCATGATGACATAGGCATAGTCTTCAGTTTCTCAAAAGCAGAACCTATAACGGCTCTTTGTCGCCATGTACGCCCATAATCATCTGTAAGCCCATTCACAGTAACAACCGGCTCCCCTATAATATCTTTCCCTTTCCTTATACGACAATAGCCTAATGCCTGTTCACCGTTTAGTGTCTGTTTACCCACTTTTAAGCCCTTCCTAAACCTCTTTTTTTGTATATAATTAGTCTGGCTTAAATATCGTACTTCTGTATCTGTAAGTTCTACCTCTACACCTCCAAGCGCATCTATAACCTTTTTAAATGCATTAAAATCTACTTCAACAAAACCCTCAAGCTTGATATTGAAATTTTGGGCTATAGTTTTATATAAACTCTTGTATTTCCCCTCATAATTAGTAGCGGAATTAATTCTTCCATACTTCTCTCCTGCTGGTATATAAACCCATGTATCCCTCATAAGCGAAGTGAGTTTTAAAATTCCATGCTTTTTATCCATTGTTGCAATCATAATAACATCTCTAAGCCCCTGCTCATTAGTATAATATTTCTCCTGACGTGCATCATTTCCAGTAAAAAGGATATTGACTATATCATCATCAGATTTAACTTTAATACCACTTAAATCAACAGTTGACAATTTAGAATCGTAATCTCTTTCAACATGGTTTAAAGT
>CAMWXG010000032.1 GCA_947178155.1 uncultured Lachnoclostridium sp. | reverse complement strand
GAATAATAATGAACATTAATAATTTAAATTTTGAAAGTTTAAGTGCAGAAGAAAAAAGAGAATTGATTAACACGTTGGATTTGACCTTAGATGAATCAACAACAGATTTTTCATTTCAGCAAAAAATTCTTGCACAAACACTTTTTGTAGCACGTAGTTATCATTTTCATGAGCAGTTTTTTGAAAAAATTTCGATGACTATGCCGGCATTGATTAAGGATGTTATGGAAAATGTATGGAGTTATCTTTTAGGAGAAATTTCCATGAAAGAGCTGGAAGAATTTCATAAAGCAACAGATTCTGTATTTGCATGTCTTTTGACAGGTGAAGATGAAGATTTGGACAGGGAAGCATGGGAGAAATATGAAAGAGAGTGTGATAGTACATATATGGATTTTTGTGTAGGTACGGTACTTCCAAGTTATATTTATGACCAAATCGTATCAAATGAAATTGACTGGCAGGCATTGTTTGAAGAAATAGACAGTATAAGGGATTATGTTATGAAAGTCGAACCTGTATTTAACGAACGTGTTATATCTGTTGATAATGAAAAAGATATAAAAGCTAATATTTATGATTCTCATACTTTTGCAGAAATTTTTTCTTTGTTACAGGAGGATTTCCGTTTAGTCGGAACTTTGGGAAAGACAACCAAAAAGGATATTTTGAGATTACATGAACAATATCAAAATAAAGAGTTATTTAACAGGCAGAATTTAATAAAAATTGCAGATGCTTATTTGTGTTCTTGATTACGCTATTTGTTACTATGCAAGGCTTGACATTGTCAGGCCTTTTTTTATATATATTATTTTGCTAATTTCATAAAGAGAAAATAATTGATTTTAGGATTTATCTAATGTATAATTGTTACATTCTTTTTATTTAATAGTTTTATAATAATTAGGAGTTTTAACATGCCATTATATAAAAATTCTTTGAAAAATACTGAAAATAAGAAAATAATGATTTTAGAAGATGATGAAGATTTAGCAGAGGGGATCAGCTTATCATTAGATAGCAATGATATAGATTTTATTCTTTGCAAGACTATTGCAGAAGCAAGGGAAAAACTTATTCATAATAATTTTGATTTGCTGATTTTAGACATTAATCTGCCTGATGGAAGCGGGCTTGAGCTTTGCAGGGAAATACGTCGCACCAGTAAGGTTCCTGTTGCACTGCTTACAGCAAAAGATATGGAGTTAGACATTGTAAAAGGGCTTGAGTGCGGAGCTGATGATTATATAACTAAGCCATTTAGTCTTATGGTTCTTCGTGCAAGGATTAGGGCATTATTGCGCAGAAATGTTTCAGAGGAGAAAAACAGATATACAGATAAAGTTTTTGATTTTTATTTTGATACTATGAGTTTTTATAAAAATGATGTTTTAGTAGAGCTTAGTAAAACAGAACAGCGAATTTTGTATTTGCTTGTATTTAATGAGGGACAGATTATTACAAGAGAACGTCTGCTTGAGTGGGTTTGGCCGGAGGGGACGGAGTATGTAGAAGATAATGCATTGTCAGTTGGGATAAGGCGCCTGCGTGGTAAATTGGAAGATACTCCATCAAAGCCATTACATGTTAAAACTATTTATGGGAAAGGATATATATGGGAGAAAGCATAAAAGGGTATGTTATATTAGTGATATTTATGTCAGTGTGTTGTGCAGTTATTTGCCTTGTTATAAAGAAAAGGTGTCAGGAAAAAATGGAAAATATATATCAGAATTTGCTGCAAAAGCTTGACAGGGCTGTTTCAGGAAAAGAAGAGCAGGAGGTTTATGATGAGTCACTTGATGCGGCTGTTACCGCACGTCTTAACAGGGTGATACAGATTCAGAAAATGGATAAAGGCAGGGCAGAAAAAGAAAGAGATTCTGTAAAATCATTAATTTCAGATATATCTCATCAGGTAAGAACTCCTCTTTCAAATATAATGTTGTATACACAGCTTTTAAGTGAAAAAGAATTAGATAAGGATATAAGTTATTTAATAGAAAAAATTCATAAGCAGTCAGATAAACTGGATTTTTTTATAAAGGAACTTGTGAAATCTTCTTATATGGAACAGGAAATAATAATTGTTAATAAAGAGATAGTAAAAGTTTCAGAGATTGTGGAAATGGCATGTCAGACAGTCGAGCTTGCCGCATTAAAAAAAGAAATTATTATTAAGCAGGAAATAAGTGTCCGCGAAAATGCGGACTGTTTTTGTTATGCAGATAAAAAGTGGACGATAGAAGCAGTCGGCAATGTTTTAGAAAATGCAGTAAAATACTCTCCTCCTAAGTCGGTTGTAGATATAAAAGTTATTCCATATGATTTTTTTACATGTATACAGGTAGAGGATAATGGAATTGGCATATGCGAAAGTGAACAGGGGTTGGTGTATGAGAGATTTTATCGTTCAAAAGATACAAAAGACCAGCCGGGCTTTGGTATTGGCTTATATCTGGTAAGGGAAATTCTTTCCAAACAGGGAGGGTATTCAAAAATAAAGTCTGATAAGGGAAAAGGAACAACTGTGCAAATCTTTTTATCAAATAATGAATATTAAGTTTCGCAAGTCTGCTTAAGTTATCATATCTGATATAGTCGGCATTATACCATTATGTCAAAACTGTCACATTTAGGAAAGATTTCAGAAAGAATAATTTGATATATTTTTTAGAAAGAATTATTTTCTAAAGAAAGGAGACAGACATATGGATATTTTAATAACAGAGGATTTAAAGAAATATTATGAAATGGGGGAAGTGACAGTTAAAGCTTTAGACGGGATTGATTTAAAAGTTGAGAAGGGAGAATTTTTAGCCATTGTAGGTACATCAGGAAGTGGTAAGTCTACACTTTTACATATGCTTGGAGGGCTTGATATTCCAACATCGGGAAAGGTAATTGTGGATGGAAAAGATATTTCAAAGATGACAAAGGATGAACTTGCTATATTTCGCAGAAGAAAGACAGGATTTGTATTTCAAAATTACAATTTACTGCCGCTTATGAGCATATATGAAAATATTGTTCTTCCAATTAAGCTTGATGGAATAAATCCGGATGAAATGTATATAGAACAGATTATAAAGATATTGGGACTGAAAGGAAAGGAAGCAATGATGCCGGGACAGTTGTCCGGAGGACAGCAGCAGAGGGCTGCACTTGCAAGGGCACTTGCATCAAAGCCTGCAATAGTGCTTGCTGATGAGCCGACGGGAAATTTGGATTCGAGGACAAGTCTTGATGTATTAGGGCTTATAAAAACGGCAGGAGAAAAGTTTGGACAGACTATTGTTATGATTACACATAATGATGAGATAGCTCAGATGGCAGGAAGAATTATACGTATTGAAGATGGAAAAATATGCAGAGGAGGTGATACAAATGTTAAAGGTAAAGAATGAAGGAGTAGTAAATGATATTGCTAAAACTACTTATAAAGCCAATAAAAAGAGAAACCTTCTTACAATTTTTGCAGTCTTTTTGACAACATTTTTAATTGCTGTTATATTTGCTGTTGGCATAAGTTATTGGAATATTGTGACAGAGCGTAATATACGCATACAGGGAATGAAATATGATATTGAATTACCAGAGCCGAGAGATGACCAGATAGAAAAGATAAAGGAGATGGATAATGTAAAATATGCAGGTATTTTGGTGAAATGTGCAATAGTCGAAAAGTATAAAGATATTTTGCTGGACAAGACAAGGCTTTACTGGGCAGATGAAACTTGTTTTAAAAATCAGGCTTTACCAGCAATGGAATATTTAAGAGGCAGTTATCCAAAAAAAGAAAATGAAATAATGTTTAGCATTAAAACTTTAAAAGATATGGGAATAGAGAAACCGGAAATTGGAATGAAGCTTCCTGTTTCATATTTTACATTGGAACAGACTTCTGATGATGAGGATATCATAGAAAAAGAATTTATTCTCTGTGGATGGTATTTGGAATACAGCGGAAATAACAGAGGGTATATTTCAAAAGATTTTTATAAAACTACAGGTGTTAAACCAACCGATTTGACACAGGGTTCATTAAAAATCACATTAAAGAGTCCCTTGTTTTTTGAAAAGGATTTAATTAAAATGCAGAAAGATATAGGTATTGACAGCAACCAGCTTATTGAAGGTGATACAGATATAATTATTAACTTTTTAAAAATGGCAGCAGGTCTTATATTTATGCTTATAATGGTTTTTACAAGCGGATATTTGTTTATTTATAATATTTTTTATATTTCTGTAACAAAGGATATAAGATATTATGGGCAGCTAAAAACAGTTGGTATGACAAGTGTGCAATTAAAAAGAATGGTATATAAACAGGCAGTATGGAACTCTTTAGCAGGGATACCGACAGGCTTATGTTTAGCATTTGTTGTTATAAAAACTATAGTAGCACGGATTTTAATTATAGTTAGCCTTGGTTATATAGAGATGCCAGTTAATAATATTATTGTTTTAAAATTGTGGATATTTATACTGGCAGGAGGTTTTGCATTTTTAACAAGTATAATAAGCTGCAAAAAGCCTGCCGATATAGCAGGAGAATGTTCGCCTGTTGAGGCGATGCGCTATATTGGCACTTTAAAGAATATTAAAAGGCACAAAATAGGCAATGGTTCACTATATACTATGGCTTTTAGAAATATGTTCAGGGATAAAAAGCAGGCGGTTGTTATTTTTATATCATTCACCATATCAGTTTCTATTTTTCTGGTTGTAAATGTAGTTATAAGGGCTAATGATTCTAAGTACATTTTAAATGAAGTCAGTAATTGTGATATAGATATTTTAAATGAGACAACCTTAGATGATGACAGAGAGCAGATTTTAACGGATGAAAAAATATCTGAGATTAAGAAAATTACAAGTGTGGAATCGGTACGTAAGGTAACATCTGCAAAAACTGTAGTCCCATATGATGAAGATGTTTATGGAGATTATTACAAAGAATTATATAAAACAAGATATTATGCAGGGCAAAGTTATGAGGACGATATGGAATTATATAAACAAGATCCTGCACATGGATTTTTCACGCCGCGTTTTATAGGTATTGATGACTATGGGTTTGAAATGCTAAATAAAAGTTTAGGAGATGTTTTAGATAAAGAGAGCTTTGACAACGGAGAGATTGCTGTTGCAATCAAGTTTTTTACAGAAGGCGACAGTGGTATGACAGGAAAAATAACACATTTTTATCTTCCAGAGGGATTAGAACCTGACAAAGAATATTGTATTAAAATAGCAGCAGTGGGGGATGGGCAGATGAACCCGGCACATTTTGCAGGAGGCACTACGCCGGATTTGGTTGTTAGTGAGAAATATGCAAAAAAGCTTTTAGGTGAAACATTTACAGAACGCATATGTATAAATTATAAAGAGTCATATTCAGAGGAAACAGAGGAAGAAGTAAAATCAGTTTTTTCAGGTGAAAAAAGGATTTCAATTGATTCTAAATTAGAGTCATATAATTTGATGAAAGGTGCAGAAATGCAGATAAAAATATTAGGGGGAAGTATTGGTTTGATTATGGCAGTTCTTGCTTTGCTTAATTATTTTAATATGATGGCAGCAGGTGTGCAAAATCGTTCGAGAGAATTTGCAACCCTTGAAAGTATAGGTATGACTGTAAAGCAGATAAAGAAAATGCTTAGGTTAGAAGGTATCGGATATGCAGTTATATCAGTTATTGCTTCTATGGTTATAGGGCTTCCACTTAGTTATATAGTTTTTACCAATACGACACGTTATCTTATTAAATTTTCTATTCCATGGATAAATAATTTATTTTTGTTTACAGTTATAATTGTGTTGTGCATGACTGTGCCTGTTATTATTTATAAAAAGACACAAGATACAAGTATTATTGAACGCTTGAAATGTAATGAGAATTAGTAAGCAGTAAGGGCTCTTTACATTTTAGTGATTATAGTTTATTATAGACAAGGTGTTTTTAAATATATAATAGTATATACGAAAAAATATGTGCGAATAGGAGGAAATTATGGCACAAAATCAAAAAAATCCAATAGTAACTTTTGAAACAACAGCAGGCACTATAAAAGCAGAGCTTTATCCAGATAAAGCACCTAATACTGTTAATAATTTTATCTCGCTTATAGACAAGGGCTTTTATGATGGGCTTATCTTTCATAGGGTAATAAAGGGCTTTATGATACAAGGCGGAGATCCTGACGGAGTGGGTACAGGTGGTCCTGGATATTCTATCAAAGGTGAATTTTCAATGAATGGATTTGAAAATGACTTAAAACATACAGCAGGCGTACTTTCAATGGCACGTTCACAGATGCCGGATTCAGCAGGTTCACAGTTTTTTATTATGCATAAAGATGCACCTCATCTTGATGGAGCATATGCTGCTTTTGGAAAAGTAACTGAAGGAATGGAAACAGTTAATGCAATAGCAGAAACTGAAACAGACTATTCTGATATGCCTCTGGAGCCACAGATGATAATAAAGGTGACAGTTGATAAAGTGGGAGAAGAGTATCCTGAACCAGAGAAGTGTTGAGAGGAAGAAGTAGGATTTTAATACAACATTCACAATAATTTTAAAAGTGGCGCAACCTTTATAGAATCAAGGAGTAGCGCCACTTCGCATTTTCATAAGCGCATAGAGCATGTTTGAAAAAGTTTTGCAGGAGTCTTTCATTAATGTAATATTTGTTAATATTTTTGTAATGAATATTTAAAAAATTGACGACATATAATAAATGAGATAAAAAAATACAGACTGATAAGGGGAGCAATTATGGACAAGAAAAAAATTATATTATTATTTACACTATCTGTACTTTGTCTTGCCTGCATATTGTCAGAGGCATATCACAAGGGATATATTAAAACCGTCATTGATGCACAAACCGATGTTAAGGATAATGCTGATAAGCCTGCTAAAGAAGTTTTAAGTGACAATTCTAATCAGGATGCAAATGAAGATGCAGCTAGTGAAAAAAATGATAATAAAGAGGACAATGACAACCAGGATACTGATAAAAAAGAAACAAATAATGACAAAGATGATAAAAGTCAACAAAAAGAGGTATCAGAAGATGTACGGGTGCTTATTATGACTAATGGTTTTGCCGGATATTATCATGATAGTGTATGTGTTACATGTGGACAAGATTTTATTGTGGAATCTGGAGGAGAGTCTAAAACATATAAGGCGGGTAAAAAGGTTACATATAAGATGAACAAAGCTTCAAAGAAAAAAAAGTATACGATACGTTCAACCGGAAAAGCACGAATAAAGCTTTTATCTGTTAAAAGACAGGGTATAAGTCCGTTATATCGTGGAAATATTGAGGTGAAATGGGATAAAAAGGGATTTTTAATTACAAATGAACTTCCACTTGAACAATATTTGTATGCTGTAGTTCCAAGTGAGATGTCTACGAGTAATAAGATGGAGGCTTTAAAAGCACAGGCAGTATGTGCAAGAAGTTATACATACAATCAGCTTAGAGCAGGCAGATATAAGGCTTATAATGCTGACCTTGATGATAGTGTTGCATGTCAGGTATATAATAATATTCCAGAAGATGAACGTTCAAGGAAGGCGGTAGATTCGACATGTGGCAAGGTTATGGTTAATGGAAAAAGTATAGCACTGGCATATTATTATTCTACATCATGGGGAGTTACAGCCGAAGGTCAGGATGTTTGGAATACAGAAAAGAGAATTTCTTATCTTAGAAGCTCTGTCCAGACGGTTGACAGAGATGACAATACAGAAATAGATTTATCAGATGAGAATAAGTTTCGTGAATTTATTGATAATAAGGAATATGATACTTATGACAGCGATAGTGAATGGTACAGGTGGAGAGTTACATTTAATGCCAAAAAGCTTAGTGAGAGAATAGATTCTGCGCTTTATTCATGCTATCTTTCTGATAAGTCAATGGTACTTGCACAAAATTCAGATGGTTCATATAGTTCAAAGCCACTAAAGAGTATAGGTACAATTAAAAAGCTTAGGATAGAGAAGCGTACAGAAAGTGGTCTTGTAACAGAGCTTGTAATAGTTGGGGATAAAAATGTTGTAAAGGTATGTACACAATATAATATAAGAAAAGTACTTGCTCCTGTATATGAAAAGATATACAGAAGCGGTGCAGATATAGTATCTTCATATTCAATGCTTCCAAGTGCTGCATTTTATATTGATGATGTTAAAAATTCAAAAGGTGTTTCATTTAAAATATATGGCGGAGGTTTTGGGCATGGTGCAGGTATGAGTCAAAGCGGAGCATGTACCATGGCTGAAAAGGGCTTTAAATATGATGAAATTTTAACACATTATTTTAATGGCGTAAAAGTAAAATCAGCCTCTTCTTTGACATAGAAAAATTTCAGTTACTTTTCACACCTACGCCAATTTCAGGCTGTAAGTGTCCTTTATTCAAAAGATTATTAATCATTCCGCCAAAGAATAGTATATACATGCAGGCATAGAGCCATACCATAAGAAGAGCTATTACACTCATTGTTCCATAAAATGCAGAATAATTGCTGAAATGGTCTACATAAAATGAATACAGATACGAAAAGATTATCCAGCCGCCAGTCGATATAAGAGCACCGGGAATTTGACTGGAAAGACTGCATTTTCTGTTTGGTATGGCTTTATACATAATTGTAAAGAAAGAAAACATTATTAAAAAACTTACAAGAGGTCTTAAACTTATAATAGACCTGAACAGTCCATCAAGCATTGGAAAATGCTGACATACGTAAAAATAAATAGTATTTCCAAATACCATTATAGTTAGGGTTGCCATTATCAAAAATGCAAACACTACAGTATATAAAGCAGAATATATTCGTATAAGTACATAGTTTCTTGTTTCATTAATCTCATATATGGAATTTAATCCATTTGTAAGAGAAAGAAATGCTTTTGAACCAAGCCATACTGCTGTTATAATAGTGATAGAAATTACACTTGCTGACTGGTTTATATATATTTCAGATATAGTGTTTGCAAAAAAGCCATGAAAAGATGAAGGGATAAATACTTCCATAATCTCAAGAAATGTTTCTTCTGTAAATGGTGTAAATCTTAACAGGGCAAATAAAAACATAAAAAATGGAAAAAATGAAAGTATAATAAAAAATGCAGTTTGCCCCGCAAGTGCGGACATGGCAGTTCTTTTTATTTCATCTGTAAAAAGTTTGATGGTTTTGTATGTTTTATTGAAGTTACGTATTAATAAATTGTATTTCATATAAATAGCTGCCTCATTTCTAAAAATTTTTAATTAATTAGTGTGTATTTGCCACTGCGTAAAATATTGATAAGTTCTGTCATATTACTAAAATCTGTATCAGTAATAATGCCTCCAAGTGCCAGGTCTTCTTTTTCGTGAAAATCGCTTCCGGAAACCATAATAAGATTGTTATTTTCTGCCCATTTAAAAGCTTCATTGTTATTATTATTATGACGCATATTGGCATTATATACTTCGGCACCATCAAGCAGTTTAGCATCTGAGGGTGTGCAATATGCCCTGCAGGGATGTGCCTGAACAAGCAGTATATTGTTTTTGACACACAAACTGTAAAGTTTTTTTAGGGTAAGACTAAATAAAAGAGGGTTTTTATGGAAAAAATCCATGTCTGCGCCATATAAAAGATAGTCATTAGGGCTTTCGAGAAGGCTTATTTCCGCACCCAGAAGCACAGTAAAGCCTATCTTTTTGGCATACTTTGAGGCTCTTTCATAGCCTTTAAAAAAATATTTTTCATAGCTTGTTTTGTCAGCTGATTTACTTTTCTCCATAGTCCATTTACTGTAGTGGTCTGTTATAACTACTGCATCATATCCACAGTTTTTATACATTTTAATCATTTGCACGGCATCCACATGTGAGCATGGACTTGATTCGCTGGTATGTGCATGAAGCTCTGTTTTCATAAACACCTCCATGCCGCATTTTGGCGGCAAAATAGTTATGATGTAATCTAAATATCTGAATATAGTTTACCAAATATTGAAAAAAATATCAAAAAGTTTGTGATTTGTGTTACAATATAAGCATAGTATAGTTATTACTTATGCCTATGTCAAATTCGTTTTGTTATCAATAACGGGCGAACAGTTACTATTTATGGTTACATAGTTCATAGTAACGACGAACAACAAATATTGAATTAATTTAGGAGGATGATATAATGCATACATTTCAGAGAATAACTACAGATTTAATGGAGATGAATCCATTTGAAAAAATAGGGAAGGACTGGATGCTTGTCACAGCAGGAAATGAAGAAAAGGCTAATACAATGACCGCATCATGGGGAGCTTTAGGTCAGATGTGGGGGCATGATGCCGCATTTATTGTTATACGACAGAGTCGTTTTACCAAGGAATTTATTGACAGAGAGAATATGTTTTCATTAAGCTTTCCAAAAGAGAATTATCGTAATGTTATGAAGTTTTTGGGGACAGTTTCAGGAAGAAATGAAAATAAAATAGCTGGAGCCAGAGTAAATATAGGATATTATAATGGAGTTCCATATATTGATGAAGCAGAGCTTATATTTATCTGCAGAGTTATGTCAGCTACAAAGATTAAGCCTGAGGAGTTTATTGATAAAGGAATTGATACATCATGGTACAAGGATAAAGATTATCATACTCTTTATATAGCAGAGATAACAGATATGCTTGCCAGATAGTAAGGGGTTTTACACTGTAAGAATTTCTTAGTTAATTAAAAGATAGAAAAACCTGCAAAATATTATATTTTGCAGGTTATTTAGTTGTACAACTGGCAAGAATAGTATAGCAGACTACTGAAAGGAATGAGAAAAAGATGGGGGAACAGGACAGGTTTTTAGAGGTGCTTCAGGACATAAAAGATATAGCAGCTTTGCAGCAAAATGTGTTGTCAAGGAATGAGATTGAAAGATATCTTAGCGGTATGGAGCTTGATAAAACTAAGTTAGATGCAATATATCACTATCTTAGTGCTGCCGGAATTAAAATTGAAGGATATAAGTTTGTGCCTGACATTGTTGATATGAAAGTTATGGCTGGCAAAGGTTTATCTGAGGATAAAAAAAGAGATAGTAAGAGCAGTGAAAAAAAGGCGGTATCACAAGAAAAAAATACTGATAATGACAGAGCGTTATATAACAGAAAATTGTATAGACGTGATATCAGCAGAATAACAGAAATTGAGGATGATAATCTTTGCAGGATTATAAAAGAGTTTATGGAGGGTGACACAGCTGCAAGAAATAAACTGATTGAAAGTCGTCTTGGTTGTGTTATGAAGCTTGCATCAGGTTATAAGAAGCGTGAAGTTGTAGTGAATAAAAAAGTTTCATTGGATGAGGTTATTGCAGAGGGAAATGTCGGGCTGCTTGAAGGAATTTCTGTTATAGAGAAAAATTTAGGTAATTATCTGACAAAGGAAGGGAAGCCTGATTATAGTGCAGTTCTTGGAACGATAGAGCTTGAGATAGTTAATGCAATGGAAAACATGCTGGATGGCGAGACAAATAATAAAGATTGGGAGGATGCTGTGCTTGCAAAGACAAATCTTTTGCATGAAGCAGCAAAGTTTATAACAGAAGAGATAGGCAGGGTTCCTACCAGAATGGAATTGTCTGATTATACGAAAGTATCTTTAGAAGAAATAGATAACATCAGAGGACTTTCTAAGGATGCAGAGAGAGTTGCAAATGATACTCCTACAAAATAGCAGCAAAATCATCGTATATTTTAGAATAGAAGTATAATCTGTCATATATTTCAGACTACAGGCGTAAGACTTAGAAAATGTTACAATCCACAAAATCTTGTAAAAATTTGCCGTATTATCACAAGATGTTGTGGACTTTTTTTTGAGATAATGCTATAATGCAATTCGTAGGTTGCCACAAAAAGGCAAAAACAGTATTTTATAGAAATGAGGCTTGGGATAAATGAAGGTTACTAAAAGAGATGGCAGGGTTGTTGATTATGACCGTAGCAAGATTGTTGTTGCAATTCAAAAAGCTAATGCTGAGGTAGACCGCTATGAGCAGGTATCAGAGGAAAAGATTGATTCAATTATTGCAGGCATAGAAAATAAGCATGTGGATAATCTTTTAGTTGAAGATATTCAGGATATGATTGAGCAGAAGCTTATGAGTGAAGGCAAGTTTGAGCTTGCCAAAAAGTACATAATATACCGTTATACACGTGAAATGGTTCGCCGTGCAAATACAACGGACGATTCTATTATGAGTCTTATTAAGAACAGTAATAGGGACGTAATGGAAGAAAATTCTAATAAAAATGCATATATTGCATCTACGCAGCGAGACCTTATTGCGGGAGAGGTATCAAAAGATTTAACAAAGAGGGTTCTTCTGCCTGAAAAAATAGTTAAGGCGCATGAAGAGGGTATTTTGCATTTCCATGATATGGATTATTATTTACAGAGCATTTTTAACTGCTGTCTCATTAATATAGGAGACATGCTTGAAAATGGTACTGTGATGAATGGCAAGCTTATAGAAAGTCCTAAAAGTTTTCAGGTCGCATGTACTGTTATGACACAGATTATTTCTGCAGTAGCAAGCAGCCAGTATGGAGGACAGTCAGTTGATGTAAGGCATCTTGGTAAATATTTAAGAAAGAGTCGTGATAAATACGCCCTGCATTACAAAGAAAAATATGGGGATACAATATCAGAAGAAGTGCTTAAAGAGTTTGTGCACGACAGACTTATTGACGAACTTAAATCAGGAGTGCAGACAATACAATACCAGATTAATACACTTATGACAACAAATGGTCAATCTCCGTTCGTTACACTGTTTTTAAATCTGGATAAGGATGATCCATATATTAAAGAAAATGCAATGATTATTGAGGAGATACTTAATCAGCGCATTGAAGGAATTAAAAATGAAAAAGGTGTATATGTTACGCCTGCATTTCCAAAGCTTATATATGTGCTTGATGAGCATAACTGTCTTAAGGGTGGCGAGTATGATTATCTCACAAGACTTGCAGTGAGATGTTCTGCAAAACGAATGTATCCTGATTATATTTCAGCAAAAAAGATGCGTGAAAATTATGAGGGAAATGTATTTTCATGCATGGGATGCAGGAGTTTTCTTACACCATGGAAAGATGAGAATGGCAATTACAAATTTGAGGGAAGATTTAATCAAGGAGTAGTAAGTCTTAATCTTCCACAGATTGGAATTATGGCAGAGGGCAGTGAAGAGCGTTTTTGGGCACTTCTTGAAGCACGTCTTGCGCTTTGTTTTGAAGCTCTTATGTGCAGGCATGCTTCACTTGAGGGAACGCTGTCCAACGTAAGCCCAATTCACTGGCAGTATGGTGCAATAGCAAGGCTAAAAAAAGATGAGCCTGTAGATAGGTTGCTGCATGATGGATATTCAACTATATCTTTGGGATATATAGGACTGTATGAAGTTACAAAGCTTATGACAGGTGTAAGTCATACTAATCCTAAGGGGACAAATTTTGCTCTGCGTCTTATGAAGCGCCTGCGTCTTGCATGTGATACATGGAAGCTTGAGACCGGCATAGGTTTTGGACTTTATGGTACACCGGCAGAAAGTCTGTGCTATAGGTTTGCAGAGATAGATAGAAAGAAATTTGGCAGCATTAAGGATATTACAGACAAAGGATACTATACTAATTCATATCATGTAGATGTGCGTGAGAAGATAGATGCATTTAGTAAGTTTAAGTTTGAGAGTCAGTTCCAGAAGATATCTTCAGGAGGTGCAATATCATATGTAGAGATATCTAATATGCGTCATAATCTTGAGGCGCTTGAAGATGTGGTCAGATTTATATATGAGAATATTCAGTATGCTGAGTTTAATACAAAATCAGATTATTGCCATTTGTGTGGTTATGACGGTGAAATTATTATAAATGACAAGCTTGAATGGGAATGTCCGCAATGTCACAATAAAGATAAGAGCAAGATGAATGTAACAAGGAGGACATGCGGATATCTTGGTGAAAATTTCTGGAATGTTGGTAAGACAAAGGAAATTAATTCAAGAGTGCTTCATTTATAAATCTTTGTTGACAGTAATTAATAGAGTGTATCTAAAAGCTGTTACAATTGATTGTCAGATATTGTTAAGGCAATAAAAGAGGGTTACTATGAATTATGCTGATATAAAGAAGTGTGACGTAGCCAATGGGCCGGGAGTAAGGGTTTCTCTTTTTGTAAGCGGCTGCTCACATCATTGCAAAGAATGTTTTAATCCGGAAACATGGGATTATAATTATGGGAAGCCATTTACTGATAAGACTATTGATGAGATAATAGAATATATGGAGCCTGATTACATTAAGGGACTTACACTTCTTGGAGGTGAGCCGCTTGAGCATGTGAATCAAAAAGGCCTTCTTTTGCTTCTTAGAAAGATTAATGAGATATATCCCAAAAAAAATGTCTGGTGCTTTACTGGATATGATTTTGAAAAGGATATTGTGGGAAGAATGATAAAAGAGTGGCAAGAGACAGAGGAGCTTCTTACTTATATAGATGTTATGGTTGATGGCGAATTTATGATTGACAAAAAGGACTTAGGACTTGTATTTAAAGGTTCCTCGAATCAAAGGACTATAATGGTAAAACAGTCTCTGGAAAAAGGTGATATAGTATTTTGGAATCCATAAGTGTGCATAGAAAAGCAGTAATTACAGACAATAAATAAAAATGTATAAATTATAAAAATTTTCTTGAAATTTTTTCCTAAATTGGGTACAATAGGAAATGGAAGTTTTACTATAGAAAATTTTCATATAATAACCACTATAGAATGTTTGTTATAAGTTTATAGTTAATTATAGCCTTAGGAGGCTTGGTACCTCATAGGGTAAATTATAAAATATATATTTTTAGGAGGAATTTTGACATGGCAGTTAAAGTTGCAATCAATGGTTTTGGTCGTATTGGACGTCTTGCATTCAGACAGATGTTCGGTGCAGAAGGTTATGAAGTAGTAGCTATCAATGATTTAACAAGCCCAAAGATGCTTGCACATCTTTTAAAGTATGATTCATCACAGGGTAAATATGAGAAGGCAGATACAGTCACAGCTGGTGATGATTCTATCACAGTAGATGGTAAAGAAATTAAGATTTATGCTGAGTCTGATGCAAGCAAATGCCCTTGGGGAGATCTTAATGTAGATGTTGTTCTTGAGTGTACAGGCTTCTATACATCAAAGGAAAAGGCTTCTGCTCATATTAAAGCAGGTGCACGTAAGGTTGTTATTTCAGCTCCAGCCGGAAATGACCTTCCTACAATTGTTTACAATGTAAACCATGAAACACTTAAGCCTGAGGACACAGTTATTTCAGCAGCTTCTTGTACTACAAACTGCTTAGCTCCTATGGCTAAGGCACTTAATGAGCTTGCACCTATTAAATCAGGTATCATGAGCACAATTCACTCATACACAGGTGATCAGATGACTCTTGATGGTCCACAGAGAAAAGGTGATTTAAGAAGATCACGTGCAGCAGCAGTTAATATTGTTCCTAACAGCACAGGTGCAGCTAAAGCAATCGGTCTTGTTATTCCAGAGTTAAATGGAAAACTTATTGGTTCAGCACAGCGTGTTCCATGCCCAACAGGTTCTACAACAATTCTTGTTGCAGTAGTTGAAGGAAAGGTTACAGTTGATGATATCAATGCAAAGATGAAAGCTTCTGCTACAGAGTCTTATGCTTATAATGAAGATGAAATCGTATCAAGCGATATCATCGGAAGCAGAGCAGGTTCTATATTTGATGCTACACAGACAATGGTATCACCTATGGATGATGGAAATACACAGGTACAGGTTGTATCATGGTATGATAATGAGAATTCTTATACATCACAGATGGTAAGAACAATCAAATACTTCTCAGAGTTATCATAATTTATGTGATTGTGCCTGAGCATTCAGGTATTTTGCAGAGTTATTATAATTTTTTGGACAAGTATTGTATATCCATATGCGGGTCCGGTCTTTTATTGGGCCGTACCCGTTTTTTGTTGAATATGAAATTTCTTCTATAATTAATGAAAAACAATTAATGAAAAGCATTCTGCTAAGATGTGTATTTAGATGTTTTTAGAGCGAAATTTTTTATTTTTAGCAGGGAAGTTCTGGTTTGTGTCTGTGTGCTGCAAGATGGCAAACCATGAAAATAGTTATATGCAGCACAGAAATGAGGTTAAATATGTTAAATAAGAAATCAGTTGATGATATCAATGTAAAGGGTAAAAAGGTTTTAGTAAGATGTGACTTTAATGTACCATTGCAAGAGGGAAAGATTACTGACGAGAACCGTCTTGTGGCAGCACTTCCTACTATTAAGAAGTTAATTTCTGATGGTGGTAAGATTATTCTTTGCTCACATTTAGGCAAGCCTAAGGGAGAGCCAAAGCCTGAGCTTTCTTTAGCACCTGTTGCAAAGAGATTATCAGAGCTTTTAGGTCAGGAAGTTAAGTTTGCTGCTGATGCAACAGTAGTTGGTGACAATGCAAAGGCTGCTGTAGATGCTATGAATGATGGTGATGTTATACTTCTTGAGAACACACGTTATAGAGCAGAGGAAACTAAGAATGGCGAGGCATTCTCTAAAGAGCTTGCTTCTCTTTGTGATGTATTTGTAAATGATGCATTTGGTACAGCTCATAGAGCACACTGCTCAAACGTTGGTGTTACAAATTTTGTTGATGGTGACTGCGTAGTAGGTTATCTTATGCAGAAGGAGATTGATTTCCTTGGTAATGCAGTAAATAATCCAACAAGACCTTTTGTTGCTATTCTCGGTGGTGCTAAGGTTTCTTCAAAGATTTCAGTAATTAATAATCTTCTTGATAAAGTTGATACACTTATTATAGGCGGCGGTATGGCATATACATTTATGGCTGCACATGGTGAGGAGATTGGACAGTCGCTTCTTGAAGAAGATTATAAGCAGTATGCTCTTGATATGGAGAAGAAGGCACAGGAGAAAGGCGTTAAACTTCTTATCCCTGTTGATACTGTTGTAGCAGATGATTTCTCAAATGATGCTAACTTTAAGGTTGTTGGACGTGGTGAGATTCCTGCTGATATGCAGGGACTTGACATTGGACCGGAAACATCTAAGCTTTTCGCTGATGCTATTAATGGTGCAAAGACAGTAGTATGGAATGGACCTATGGGTTGTTTTGAAATGCCAAACTTCGCTAAAGGAACTGTTGAAGTAGCAAAAGCACTTGCAGACCTTAATGATGCCACAACTATTATAGGCGGCGGTGATAGTGCAGCAGCAGTAAATCAGCTTGGATTTGGTGATAAAATGACACATATTTCTACAGGCGGTGGTGCTTCTCTTGAATTTTTAGAAGGCAAAGAACTTCCAGGTGTAGCAGCAGCTGATGATAAATAATTTTTAAATTTGATATTAGAAGATTTGTAATTGAAGAAAGAGGATTATAAAATGGCTAGAAGAAGAATTATTGCAGGCAACTGGAAGATGAATAAGACTCCAAGTGAGGCTGTAGCCTTAGTTGCTGAATTAAAGGACTTAGTAAAAAACGATGATGTAGATGTTGTTTACTGTGTTCCTGCTATAGATATTGTACCTGTTGCAGAAGCTGTAAAAGGTACTAATGTAATGGTTGGTGCTGAAAATATGTACTATGAAGAGAGTGGTGCATATACTGGTGAGATTTCAGCTGCTATGCTTGTTGATGCAGGTGTAAAATATGTTATTATAGGACATTCAGAAAGACGTGATTATTTTAAAGAGTGTGACTGCTTGCTTAACAAGAAAGTTAAGAAAGCATTTGAAGCAGGTCTTACACCAATTCTTTGCTGTGGTGAGTCTTTAGAGCAAAGAGAAATGGGCGTTACTATGGACTGGATAAGATTCCAGATTAAGTCAGACCTTGCAGGAATCACAGAGGAGCAGGTGAAAAAGCTTGTTATTGCTTATGAGCCAATTTGGGCTATTGGCACAGGAAAAACAGCTACGGCAGAGCAGGCACAGGAAGTATGCAAAGGCATACGTGACTGCATTGCTGAGATGTATAGTGAAGCAGCAGCAGAAGCTGTACGTATTCAGTACGGTGGTTCAATGAACGCAGGAAATGCAGCAGAACTTCTTGCAAAACCCGATATAGATGGTGGATTAATTGGTGGTGCATCACTTAAAGCTGACTTTGGCAAGATTGTAAATGCATAGTAATAAGATAATTGCAAGAATCTGATACTTTATAAATGTGGTAAAATGGGGTATCAAGGGAAATAGATTCCTTTGATACCTCTTTTTGGTGTCTTAGAAACCAGCTAAACCATCATAACGTGAGCTCGACAAAATAAAAATCCATAAGCAAGATTCTATGGTACAATGAGAAAGTGCTGAAACGGATTGTGTTTATTCTTATACCTTTTCATTATTTGCTATTAGATATATAGTTTTTCTTTTCCCTCATTTTTGTCCTTATCGGCGCTTGTAATCATGAGGGAAACGATATAAAATGATGTACAATCATATTGATTAAAAAAGGAAGGCGGAATTATGAGTGAATTGAAAAAGAAGATAGATTATACGGTTGTCTGTGTAAATGAATTTGCGGACAGATATCACTTATCTTCAAAAGAAGCATTTGCTTATTTATATACTCATAAGGGAATAGAATTTATAAAAGAAAATTATGATATTGAACATACCTTGAGTTTTGATGATGCGGTTGATGACTTGACACTTATATGCAGAAGTAATGGGGTAAATACTAATGCTTTTATATCATGGAAGTAATATGGATATCAAGGTTATTGACCTTGCAATGTGCAGACCATATAAGGATTTTGGAGAGGGGTTTTATCTTACTGTCATGAAAGAACGGTCAGAGAAGATGGCAAAAAGGGTTGCAAGGATATATGGTGGTTCACCAGTATTAAATGGATTTGAGATTGTTGTTTCGTCAATATGAAAATGATGTGATTACGTTTGAAAATATGGTGAATGGAATGATATACAAGAAAACTACAAATCAATATTCATTTTATACAGAAAAAGCGGTTTCTCTATTAAAGAAAGCAGGTGTGTAGTTATGATGAAAGAGAAACAGATGATTGAATATATGATACAGGATCTGGTAGAGATTATTGTTGATGTCCCAAAAATAGAATATGATGCCGCGATGGCAATGTTATATGCTTCGTCCGTCTATGACAAGATATCAGATATAGAGACTGGCACATAATTAATTACAGAATAGTCATACAGGAAAAGGTTAGATTATGGATTTACGGGAAACCGTAGAAAAGATCAAATTTCTTTTGACCAAAGACTATCGTCTTAGTGATGGAGATAAGCTCTGAAAAGTGACAGAGTATTGTTTATTACAAATATGAATTCTCGGAATCTTGAGTGTTCATGCCAGCTAAATTCTGCCAGAGTACTTTGAAAAGCAAATATTATGTGTAGAACGAAAAAATTGCATGAGAAATAAACATATCTGGTACTATGTTTTAAAATGTAGTATTATAGTTCAATAAAAGGTATTATGTTTTCGCTTTTGCAGTATTGATAATAAGACATTGCATCATGTGCAGAATCCAAAAGAAGCTTTGATACTTTGTAATCAGGAAGAAAAGCTTTCATCCAGAAGAATGCATGCAAAAAGCCATGGGAGTCATGTTTGGAAGCACAAGAAAGATGTGGTAGGGCAACAGGATTTTTTAGAGGAGGAAACTGTTGATTTTTTGGTGGAGATGTGGGAAAATGGTAAAAGAGTCTTTGTGCTTTTGTAATTGTGAAAAGCAATAATTTTTGTATATGGAAAATGAATAGAAATTTTTCGTTTTATTAGATTATATATAAGGTGGTGACTGGAATGATATATCTTTATACGGATAAGCAGGATTCTGGCAAGTGGATTTTACAGAATGACTTGTATTTTAATTTATATACAAGTAATGAAAGATTCACAGAAGATGACAGAGAACTTATCTGGAAGATTGACCATGCAAAATTAAACAAGGATAAGCATATAGAAACAAAATATGGGCTGGGCACAATACGAAATCTTTCCAGTGGCTGCAAAACCATACTTAATATTATGAAGAATCCTGGGAAAGTAGTAAATGCAAATGAATGTGGTAAGAATGTACTAGATATTCTTTTTTCAATGGAAGATATTTCTTTATATATGACCAGACCAGAACGAATCCATATAAAAGACGATGTAGAGATTTGTTTTAATGATACTGATATAGTGACTGGCAGTAAAGGTTATGAACAATGGTGGTCCAGGGAATATAGAAGGAGGGAGCTGGATGATTTATAATACCATAAAATTTGATGCTGCTCCATTTTCATATTCTCTGGAATTTGCTGACCGGATTACATTGGTAAGGGGAGACAGTGCTACTGGAAAGACATATCTTTACCAGATTTTGGAGGATTTGAGGCTGTTAGAAGAGTATAAGGCAATAAAATTGTTTAATTATAAGACTGAGGGATTTCATGATAATTTGAAAAAATGCAGGGATAAATTTATCGTGATTGATAATGCAGACCTGCTTTTGAATAATGAAGACAGAAGGTTTATTAATTTTGATTGTAGCAACCAGTATATGCTGTTTGCCAGGAATTGTGACGGACTGAATTTATCACAAGGAAGTTTTATGCTGCTTCATGAGAATGATTACAAAGTGTCGCTTAAAAGGGAGCTGGTGGCTGTATGAAATATATCTGGACAGAGGACACAGGAGCAGGACTTCATTTTTGGGAACTTCTAAATGAACATCTTTTTCATTGTGAATTTGTTGTTGAAAGTAAAGGAAGCAACCAGGGACTTCTGGAAGCAGTCAGAGAGCTTGTGCCAGGTGATGGGGACAAATATTTTCTTGCATTTGATATTGTTTATGATAATATGGATGTTATGAATAAGTATCTGGAACTCAGGGAACTGACGGCTGTGTACAAGGAACAGATTGTGATTTTAGATATGATTTGTTTTGAGCATATTATTCTAAGCTTTAGTAAGCTGGTAGAATGGACTGGTACAGGGAAGAAAGATAAAATTGCTATGAGGGAGAGGATTTTGTGTGCGATTGCAGACCACAGGATTGATATTGGCCGGATTGAGGACAGGAAAACAAAGGAATATCTTATGGGATTTAAAAGATATTCGACAGAAAGAGTAATTAAGGCAATCACATATGAATTGACAGAAAATGATGAATGGAGTGTGAAGAGCAGGCAGATGGGAGACTGCTGGCATCAGGATTGTTGTGTGAAACAGAATAATGAAAAAACAAGTTGTGGTATCCCTATGGGAACGACTGGTGTGAACAAACTTGTTGAACTGTTTACTGATTTAGAAGTATCAAAAATTATAGAACAAAAAAGTTGAAGAAAGATTATTAAGCTTTACATTTTTAGAAGAAATGATTGATGCAAAATGATGTGATTACGTTTGAAAATATGGTGAATGGAATGATATACAAGAAAAC
>CAMWXG010000031.1 GCA_947178155.1 uncultured Lachnoclostridium sp. | reverse complement strand
TGCTGAGCTTATCATTGAAGATAGCAGGTTATATATTGTTGATAATGGTTCATCAAATGGTACATATATTAATAATAAAAAAATATCAGCTAATGAAAAAATTCAGTGTCATAAAGATGATATTATTTCATTTGCTGATATTTCTTATAAAGTAGTTATTAATTGTTAATAATTTAGAACCACTTATTTTATGACAGCTGTTATACTATTGTACGTAGCTGGATAACCATTTTTGACCATGCTTATTTTAAGTCCATTTGGACGTTTTGGTGAAAAACTGAATTTATAAAGGTTATATTCGCCGTTTTTGTATGCAAAGTCTATACCATTATCCTGATAGTGCAGATAATAGCATGAATTGTCAAATTGTTCCTCAGGGTAAAATTCTATTATAAGTTTTTTGGTACTTTTTTTGTCCAGATTATTAATGTCAGGATAAGTTGGAAGTATGCTGCCACCTCTTATAAAAATAGGACATATGTCAATAGGGGCTTCACATAAAATATATCTGCCGCCTTTAATGCGATGTCCTGTATGGTAATCTATCCATGTTCCTACAGGAAGATATACACTTCGCACAACTGCACCCTGTTCAGTTATAGGGGCAACAAGTATACTGTTTCCAACAAGATATTCATCATTACAGTTTATTACATTTATGTCATCTTCATATTCCATTATAAGAGGACGCAGTATTGGAAGTCCTGTAAGACTTTCTTCATAACATAAATCATAAATGTATGGAATAAATTTATAGTGTAACTTAACATATTTGCGATATATGGATATTGTCTGTCTGTCAAATGTCCAAGGTTCTTGGCGGCGTGTCATTTTTGCACTGTGGTTTCTAAAAAGCGGTGAAAAACAACATGCTTCTATCCAGCGTGATAAGAGTTCAGGAGTAGCATTTGAACCAAATCCTCCAATATCGGTGCCAACAAATGGCATACCTGACATGCCAAGATTTAGAAGTTGAGGAATAGCAAGTTTTAAATGAGACCAAATGCTTTGGTTATCACCTGTCCATGCTGTAGTATACTTCTGTGAACCACTGTAGCAGGCACGTGTTATTACAAAAGGACGTTTACCATCATTTTGTTTTAGTCCCTTATATGTTGCTTTTGCCATAAGGTGGCCATATACGTTGTGGACTTCTTCGTGAAAATAATTTCTATTATCTCCTGAAAACACAACATCATCGGGCAGAGGGCCGTTAAAACTTGCAGGTTCGTTCATATCATTCCATATTCCTCGTATGCCGTATTTTACAAGAAAATCTGTTTTGCCTGCCCACCATGAGCGGACTTTTGCAGAAGTAAATGAAGGAAATACTGCATCTCCGGGCCAGACAGTATTATGGTACACCATATTATCAGTTGTTTTTGCAAAATATTTATTATTAATGCCTTCATCATACATATGGTATCCGTCTTCAGCTTTGACTCCGGGGTCTATAATAGTGACAAGCTTTATTCCAAGTTTCTTTAGTTTTTTGCTAAGTCCTTTTAAATCAGGAAAAGTATTATTATTGTTTGTGAATACTTTAAAGTTGTCCATATAGTCAATGTCAAGGTGTATAGCATCACATGGTATATTATATTTTTCAAAATTTTGTGCAATTTCCATTACTTCTGCTTCAGATGAATAGCTCCATCGTGATTGATGGTATCCAAGTGTCCATATCTGTGGCAGAGGACTTCTGCCTGTCAGAAATGTATAATTATTAATTACTTCTTTAATGCTGCGTCCATATATAAAGTAGTAGTTAAGTTCACCATTTGTTATTGTAAAGGAATAGCTTTCAGGATTAGAACAGCCGAAATCAAAAAATGATTTATAAGTGTTGTCAACGAATATTCCATACACACAATCAGAACGGTGTACTATAAAAAAAGGAATTGATTTATATAATGCACGAAAAATTGGATTTTCAACATGTGGTTCAGGATTGTCAGAGTTCCACATAATATAGTCATAGCCACGTTTGTTTAAGAAGCCTGTTTTATCGCCAAGCCCATAAAAAGCTTCATCATCTATGATTTTTTTTGTAATCTTATATTTAAAGGAACTGACAGAGGTATCTACAGTATGTCCTTCTTTAGCAAGCTGGTCTGCTTCTGCTTTAGACAGTGTTGGCTTATCTTCATCATAAGCCTGATAATCTGAGCAAATAAGAGTGCCATCAGCAGAATATATATCAAGTTGCAATGACTGTTTGATTCTAATAGTAAGTGAGCCTGTTGAAGCGGTAATTATACTGCCATTTTCTTTTATAGAAAATACAGTATTATTTTCAAGAGGCTGCTCAATAGCAAATGAATAATCTTCATAATCATTTTTCTTGGATATGGTATGAATTCTTATTATATCATCTGTTATAGCATCAATTTTTAATACAGCATCAGGAAGAATTTTTCTATTGTTTATAGTGACTGTTGAAGATGTGTTATGTTTTGTAAAAATTTTTTTCATAGAGTACCTCCTTTAACCCTGCTTAGTATTTGCATTGGCGGTATATAGCAATGTATACACCACCAATTTATCTAATTTTAGTACAATCCTGTTGATATGGCAAGCTGTTTCCTTATTTAAAGATTATTGGATTTTCTATGTATTCAGTTTTTATTACTATATAAGGGTAAGAAGGTGAATTTGAAACATCTGCGTCATCTTTGGGACCAAATAAATCCGTATCAAAGATTAGGTTGTCTTTTGAAAGATAGAAACCATTAACAACTATGCTGTAATCGCTTGTGCTTTGTTTGCCATAGCCTTTTATAACATATAAGTATGAGCCATCACTGTAGCTTAATTCAAAAGGATTTTTTTTGCGCTTTTTAATAAGTTTTTTTAAATCCTTTGGCAAATCGCCCTCAGATACAATAGTAAAATCTATGTCAGAGGTTTTCGTCTGGTTTTCTCCTTTTGTACAGCCTGTAAGAGATATCGGTGAAATTAGTAGTATAGATAGAAGTACAGACAGTACTATCTGATTAAGATTAATTGATTTTTTGATGTGCATTATAAGTTTCCTGATTTCTTCTTTTGGAGAATAGTTATGATAAATAAAGGAAAAATATGCATAAATTGTGCAATAACATAATTACATGGTGAAAATGGCGTTTTTATTTACTATAGGTTAATTGATTTTTGTTGAGTTATGATATATAATGTTATTAGATATGAGTTTAACTGGTATGATAAAATGGATATGGTAGTTATATTCTTATTACATCAGTTGTAGAATCATGAGGGAGGAATGTAGATGAAGGAATTAAATAAGGACAAAATTAAAAAAGAAGTGGAGGATTATTTAAAGGTACTTTTCCGTAAGTCAGTATCAGAGGCAAGTAAGCAGCAGTTATTTCAAGCAGTTTCATATGCGGTAAAAGATTTTATTGTGGATCAATGGATGGCTACTCATAAGACATATGAAGCCAAGGATGCAAAAGTTGTGTACTATATGTCTATGGAGTTTTTAACAGGAAGAGCACTTGGCAATATAATTATTAACCTTAAGGGTAACCAGGCCATTAAGGAAGCCATCGAAGAGCTTGGAATGGACCTTGATGTAATTGAAGATGAAGAACCTGATGCAGCTTTAGGCAATGGTGGTTTGGGGCGTCTTGCTGCATGTTTTCTTGATTCACTTTCAACACTTGGATATCCGGCATATGGTTGTGGTATTCGTTATAAGTATGGTATGTTTAAGCAGGTAATTGAGAATGGTTATCAGGTAGAACGACCTGACGATTGGCTTAAAGATGGCAATCCATTTGAGATTAAACGACCTGAATATGCTGTAAATGTTAAATTTGGCGGATATGTTGCTATTAGGAAAGATGAGTGTGGACGTGACAAGTTTGTGCAGGAGAATTATCAGTTAGTAAGGGCGATGCCTTATGACCTGCCAATTGTAGGATATCAAAATAATGTTGTAAATACACTTCGCATTTGGGATGCAGAGGCTGTAGATACATTTAATCTTGATTCATTTGATAAGGGTGATTATCAGAAAGCTGTTGAGCAGCAGAATCTTGCACGTACAATATGTGAAGTACTCTATCCAAATGATAATCATATTGCTGGTAAAGAGCTTAGATTAAAGCAGCAGTATTTCTTTGTATCGGCAAGTGTGCAGTGTGCAATACTTAAATATATGTCTAAACATGATGATATCCATAAACTGCATGAGAAGGTTTGTTTCCAGCTTAATGATACACATCCAACTGTTACAGTTGCAGAACTTATGCGTATACTTATGGATGACTACAATCTTTCATGGGACGAAGCTTGGGCAGTTACAACAAAGACATGTGCATATACAAACCACACTATTATGTCAGAGGCTTTGGAAAAATGGCCTTTGGAACTGTTTTCAAGGCTTCTTCCAAGAATATATCAGATTATTGAGGAAATCAACCGTCGCTTTATTATAAGCATACAGACTGCGTACCCTGATGATTACGGCAAGGTAGAGAGAATGGCAATTATTTATGATGGACAAGTAAAGATGGCTCATCTTGCTATAGCAGCAGGTTTTTCAGTAAATGGTGTTGCAAGGCTTCATACAGAGATACTTAAAAATCAGGAATTAAAAGATTTCTATCAGATGATGCCTGAAAAGTTTAATAATAAAACAAATGGAATAACACAGAGAAGATTCCTCCTTCATGGAAATCCACTTCTGGCTGAATGGGTTACAAGGAAGATTGGTGATGAATGGATAACAGATTTAAGCCATATAAATGAGCTGTCAGCTTATGTTGATGATGAATTGAGCCAGAAGGAGTTTATGAATATTAAGTATCAAAATAAGGTAAGACTTGCGAAATATATTAAAGAACATAATGGTATTGAAGTTAATCCTCGTTCAATATTTGATGTTCAGGTTAAGCGTCTTCATGAATATAAACGTCAGCTCCTTAATATACTTCATGTAATGTATTTATATAATGAACTTAAAAAGAATCCCGGAATGGATTTTTATCCAAGAACATTTATATTTGGAGCAAAGGCTTCGGCAGGTTATAAGAGGGCAAAGGCAATAATCAAGCTTATAAGCAGTGTTGCAGATGTGGTGAATAATGATAGCGGCATAGATGGTAAGATTAAAGTGGTATTTATAGAAAATTATCGTGTATCTAATGCTGAGATTATCTTTGCGGCAGCAGATGTATCAGAGCAGATTTCAACAGCAAGCAAAGAAGCATCAGGTACAGGAAATATGAAGTTTATGCTGAATGGAGCGCTTACTCTTGGCACAATGGATGGAGCGAATGTAGAGATTGTGGAAGAAGTAGGTGAGGAAAATGCATTTATATTCGGACTTTCATCTGATGAAGTTATCGCATATGAGCACAATGGACAGTACAATCCTCGTGAAATTTATAATATAGATTCAGATATACGTGCAGTTTTGACGCAGCTTGTAGATGGAACATATTCTTTAGGTAATCTCGAAGAATTTCGTGAGCTTTATAATTCGCTTCTCGATGGAGCAGGTGGACGTCCTGATATGTATTTTATTCTTAAGGATTTCCGTTCATATGCAGAAACACAGAAGAAAGTGGAAGAAGCATATAGAAATACTTCAGGCTGGGCTCGTTCAGCTATGTTAAATGTAGCTAAGTGTGGTAAGTTCTCATCAGACAGAACTATTGAGGAATATGTACGAGATATATGGCATCTCGAAAAGGTAAAAGTAGAAGTGGAAGATTAATATTGCAATTTTGCTGTATTAGAATAAAAATTTAAAAGATTGTGTATAAATAGTAACTAAGAAATACTAAATAACAATATTTTGATAAGAGTTTTTTTAAGTGTGTGTTGTATATAAATATGCTGGAGAGTGTTTGAAAATTGCTCTTTGCGGGGTGTGCTCCACAATTTGTGGGAGATTTGTACCAAATGAAGGAGACGTAGCGAGCTTAAGTTGACTGAATTTTGTACAAATATAGCGCAAAGTGAGGAGTGCAAACCGTGAGAATGAATTTTCAAACACGTTCTAGTTATATATAGCACATTTTTTTGTTAAATTAGGAAATTCTTCATATTTGACAAAAAAGCTTGGCGAAGGTGTGTATTCGACCTAATGGCAGAGAGGAGATTATTCATGAAAACAAAGCAAATTGTAGGAATAATTGTTACAGGAGTTGTAATAATTGCAGTAGGTATAATAGGTGCATTTACAAATGTATTGAAAAACAAAATGCTTCAGGCGCAGAGTGCAGGCAGCAGGAATATAATGAATCGGTTTTTGTCATCACAGGAAAATATGGTTGAAAATCTTCCAATGGAGGATTACATAGGGATACTTAATATACAGGGCGAAATTGGTGCAAGTTCAGCAAGCAGTTGGTCATCATCTTCACAATATAACCATGATTTATACATGAATTATGTAGACCAAATGGCTGATGATTACAATAATAAGGGCATACTTATGTATGTAAACAGTCCTGGTGGTTCTGTATATCAAAGTGATGAGATGTATCTTAAGCTTATGGAATATAAGGAAAAGACAGGAAGGCCGATATGGGCATATTTTGCTGATCAGGCATGTTCGGGCGGATATTATATAGCAATGGCAGCAGATAAGATTTATGCTAATAGAAATTGCTGGACAGGTTCTATTGGAGTGATTGTATCATTACTAAACTGTAAGGACTTGTATGATAAGCTTGGTATAAAAGAGATAGATATTACTAGCGGAAAGAATAAGTCAATGGGGGCATCAGGACTTAAATTGACTGATGAGCAGCAGGATATTTTGCAAAGTCTTGTAGATGAGGCATATGATCAGTTTGTAGATATTGTATGTAATGGCAGAGGTATGGATGAAACAACAGTAAGAGAGCTTGCAGACGGAAGGATATATTCAGCAAAGCAGGCACTTGGCAATGGGCTTATTGATGAGATTGGTTCACTTGAGGAAGAAAAATTAGATTTTGAAACAACAGCAGGGCTGCCTGAGGATATAGAATATTTTATACCTGATAATACATTGTCAGGATTTATGAGTACCATTTTTGGTATAGCTGAAAGCATTACGCCAAAGTCAGATATAGATTTGGTATATGATATCATTGAGAACAAAGGAAGCGGGGTGCTTAGATACTATGCAGAATAAGACAGATAATCTGGTGTATGCCGGGTTTTTTGTACGGCTGGCAGCATACCTTGTAGATTTGCTGGTAGTAGGAGCTGTTCTATTTGTTGTAAAAGTACCTATCTGGATAACTACACTTGGATATCCTGACAATATAATAGTTAAGGATGTGATATTTAATTATTCTATAGCAGATATTTTATATTATTTACTGAAAGTGATATATTTTATACTTCTCACATATTTTACAGGTTCAACGCTTGGGAAGAAATTGTTTCATATAAAGGTAATAAGCAGTGAAAACCGTAATATGACATTTTTTGAGGTTACATTTAGAGAAACAGTTGGAAGGTTTTTGGCAGCACTTATAATATATGTGGGGTATATAATAGCTGGTCTGGATAATAAAAAAAGAGGTCTTCATGATATTTTAAGTGACACAAATGTAATATATTACCATGAAAAAAAGGTACATTTAAATACACCTGTAAATTATAAAAATACAGGACAAACCAATAATTTTATTGAAATGCAAAGTGAAACACATATTGAACAATAAAAAACTTATATGAATAAAACCCGAATATCTGTTAAGAATATTAGCAGATATTTTTTTTGCTTTATTTAGGAAGCTTGTCCTATAGGCAAAAATGCTCCGCGAAACTCTTTGTTTTGTTATAGCTGTAGTATTAAAATAATTTTTATGGAGGATAAGAATATGTTTGAAAAAAGAGAAACGTTTTGGAAGAAAAAGGGGTTTTATCTATCTATCTGTACTGCGCTTATATGCGTTTTAGCAGTAGGAACTGTTTATTATAAGATGAATTATAATGATACTTCAGATGGAGAAAATCTTTTTGCAGATTCTGCAACAGAGGCTCCAAAAGAAGTAAGTTCGTCAGTAGGAGGTTCATCTATAAAAGATGGACAGACAGGCAGTACTGCGGCTGGTGATGTTCCTGTAGCAGATAATGGTGTGGATAACAATACAGACAAAAATTCAGACAGCAAAAATGCTGGCAAGAAAAACAATACAGACAAAAACAGCAAAAACTCTGAGAAAGATAAAAAGACTTCAAAAAAAGAGGATAGCACTAAACTTGCTGACGCTGCAAAGGATAAAAAATCATCTGATAAAAAGAGCAGTAAAGAGGATGGTGCAGTTGCAGCTATGTCAGATGCAAATACAGGAAACAAATTTGATATTGAAAAAGGTCTGCTTTGGCCTGTAAGTGGTGATGTAATATTAAAATATAGTATGAATAATACTGTATATTTTAAAACACTTGCACAGTATAAATGCAATCCTGCTATTGCCATATCTGCGAAAGAAGGTACTAAGGTAAAATCAGCAGCAGCAGGTACGGTTAAAAAGATTGAAACATCAGATGAGCTTGGAAATATGATAGTTGTTGATATCGGCAGCGGATATACGGTAACATATGGGCAGATGAATAATATAAGTGTAAAAGAGGGACAATCAGTAAAAGAAGGTGACGAGCTTGGAAAGGTTGCAAAACCAACAAAATATTATAGTGAGGAAGGAAGCAATCTTTATTTTCAGGTAATGGAAAATGATAAAACAGTTGATCCTATGTTGTTGTTGAGGTAAAAAGCTATATTAAATTTTTATATGCCCTGCGGGAGTCCGCAGGGTTTTGTAAAGTTAAAAATTTTAGCCTTTTAGAAATTGGTACTTTAAATATCATGGATAGTGTGATAATATGATTGTATACATATATAAACGAATATGCAGGATGCATAGGAATGGAGGAAAAATGAAATATAGAGTAGTAGGGAGTACAATGCCGGCCGTAGAAGTAGCATTTGATGCTCCAGGAGAATCTATGTACACTCAGTCAGGCGGTATGGCGTGGATGACAGATGGTATAGAGATGAATACAAATACAAATGGCGGCATATTAAAGGGTGTTGGACGTATGTTTGCAGGTGAATCAATGTTTATGGCACATTATACAGCTACAAGAGCTGGTTCTATGATAGCATTTGCATCTACTGTAGCAGGAGAGATTTTACCAGTTAATGTAGGTGAAACAGGAGGTATTATTTGCCAGAAAGGTGCATTTTTGTGTGCAGAACCATCTGTAAATCTTTCTGTAACTTTTACAAAGAAATTTTCAGCAGGTCTGTTTGGCGGTGAAGGATTTATACTTCAGGATATTACAGGTGCAGGCATGGTATTTCTTGAAATAGATGGTGATAAGGTTATAAAAGACCTTGGACCAGGTGAAGTGATAAAGGTTGATACAGGAAATGTTGTAGGTTTTGATAAGAGTGTTAGATATGAGACAGAGACAGTAAAAGGACTAAAGAATATATTCCTGGGTGGTGAAGGACTTTTCCTTACAAAGCTGACAGGACCGGGAAGGGTTATTCTTCAGACGCAGAACTTTAATGAGTTTGCAGGAAGAATTGCACGAATGATACCTTCCAGATAGTTTATAAGTTATTTGTTTGTGAAAATAAACAGATAAAGTATTTTTATATTTTTTGATATGTTAGGCGGTTGAACTCGAAGTTATTTTCCAAACTCTTTGATTGAGTAAAATAATTATCAGTATTTAACCGCTTAATTTGTAATTATAAACAGTGTTGCTGTTCACTTGTGAAAAGTAACTAAAGTAGCAATGGAGATGAAAATGGAAGAATTAAAGATTGACAGAGAAAGGATAAAACATAAATTTGCAGAATATACAAAGCATTATGACATAAAAGACGAAAAGATAAGGCTTAAAGTTAAACATACATATTATGTTGCTGATTTGAGTGACAGGATAGCACACTCTTTAGAATTGTCAAAACATGATATAGATATGGCATGGCTTATTGGTATGCTTCATGATGTGGGAAGATTTGAACAGATTCGCAAATATGGTACATTTTCAGATGCAGAATCAATAGACCATGCAGTTTATGCTGTTAAGCTGCTATTTGGCAGTGGTGTTGATGAAGGTAAAATTTGCGACTATATAGATATGGATGGTGTAGATAATAATATTAGTATGGCAGAGGATATAAGTATTATTAAGTCGGCAGTATTGAATCATAATACATATAGAATAGAAAAAGGGCTTGATAAGCGCACACAATTATTCTGCAATATAGTACGGGATGCAGACAAACTTGATATATTCAGGGTAATATGTGATACACCTATAGAAGAAATTTACAATGTAACAACAGATGAGTTTATGAATTCTGAAGTAACAGAGAAAGTAATGGAAGCCTTTAAAGAAAAATGTGCAATTTTAAGGAGTTTGAAAAAGACACCTGTGGATAATATAGTGTCGCATTTGGCATTAGTATTTGAATTGGTATTTCCGGAAAGTATTATCATTGCAAAAGAACAGGGATATGTAAAGAAATTAATGAATTTTAAATCTAATAATGAAAAAACTCTTAAGCAGTTTGAAGAAATTAGAAGCATAATGCAAGAGATTATTGCGGATTAAAATATAAAGAAATGAGGAGTATTATGTTTTCAAGTATTTTTAATATTGATGGCCCGCTTATGCGTACACTTAATAGAATTGCAGATTTAGTAGTACTTAATATATTTTGGATATTATTTTCTCTGCCGATTGTGACAATAGGACCATCTAGCGCAGCTTTATATTATGTTATTTTGAAGATGCATAAGAACGAGGAAAACAATGTTGCAAAGATGTTTTTTAAAGAATTCAGAAAAGATTTTCTGAAAAAATTTATTGCAGGTATTATTGTTATTGTTGCTGGTGCAATATTGTGTGCTGATATATATGTGATTACAAGATTTATGAATGATGTAAGCAGTGCTACAACAGATAATTTAATTAGTATGGCGCTAAAGATTTGCATAGGAATTTTAATTATTATATATATATTTATGGCAAGTCTTACATTTCCACTTATGGCACAATTTGATAATACTGTTAAACAGACTATTATAAATAGTATATTAATAGGTATACGCTTTATATATTTGGTATTGCCCGCTGCAGTTATTTTATGTATTCCGGTTATTTTGTTTGTTTTTAGGACAGACATTTTTATTAAGACATTTATGATATGGATAATGCTTGGAGGTTCAGGACCTGCTTATATAAGCACGTATTTATACAAGATTTGTTTTAAACCTTATATGAAAAGTATGTAAGAGTTATTAATACACTGCTATTTGTGATGTTTGAGGCGGTGTATGTTTTAAAATTTGTATATCAATTAAATAAAAGGCTATATAAAGAATATGATTATTATTTTTCTATAATAATTATATTCTTTTTTATATTTTTGTGTATTTTATACAAAAATATGGAGATAATATTATTGAAAAAGACTAAAATTATAAAATTGCCAAAAAAGTTGTTGCATATTTTTCATAAAAATGTTATGGTATAAATACAAAATGAGAACGTTACCGGGAGCGCTACCGAGAACGATTTCAAAACATTGAAATCGCACAGCAACTTAGCCACAAAGCAACTATATTTAAAGAAAAGGAGAGAGATATTATGAGAAAGTTTAAGAAGTTATCAGCATGTGTGCTTGCACTTGCAATGACAACAGGTATGTTAACAGGATGCGGTGATGATGCAGGAAAAGATGGAGGCTCATCAAAAAAAGAAGCTTCAGGAAAGGTGTATTACCTTAACTTTAAACCAGAGGCAGCAGATCAGTGGAAAGCACTTGCGGAAGCATATACTGATGAAACAGGTGTTGATGTTACAGTTGTTACAGCAGCTTCAGGAACTTATGAATCAACTCTTAAATCAGAGATTGCCAAGGAAGAAGCACCTACACTATTTCAGGTTAATGGACCTGTAGGTATGGCAACATGGAAAGATTATTGTTATGATCTTTCAAATTCAGATTTTTATTCTCATGTTAAAAGTGATGACTTTGTATTAAAGTCAGATGATGACAGTCAGGTACTTGGTGTTGCATATGTTATTGAAACTTATGGAATTATTTATAATAAGAAGATTTTTGCTGATTACTGTGCAACATCAGGGGCTAAAGTTTCAGATATTTCAGAGATTAATAGTTTTGATAAGTTTAAGGAAGTCGTTGAAGACATGCAGTCTAAGAAAGATGAATTAGGAATTTTAGGTGCATTTACCTCAGCAGGTATGGATTCATCATCAGACTGGAGATTTAAGACACACCTTGCAAATCTCCCTATTTATTATGAATATAAAGATGACGGAATCGATACTACTGACGCTATCAAGGGTACATACCTTGATAATTATAAAGCTATTTGGGACTTGTATATCAACAATTCTACATGTGAGCCTAGCTTATTATCAGGTAAGACCGGAGAAGATGCAACTGCTGAATTTTCACTTGGAGAGGCTTGTTTCTATCAGAATGGTACTTGGGCATATGGTGATATTTCAGGTAATGATGTAGCAGATGAAGACCTTGGAATGATACCAATATATGTTGGAGGTGAAGGAGAAGATAAACAGGGACTTTGTACAGGTTCAGAGAATTATTGGTGCGTAAATAAAAATGCTTCTGAAGATGATATTAAGGCAACATTAGATTTTATGAACTGGTGTATAACAAGTGATACAGGACGTGATTCTATTTGTAATGATATGGGATTTGTTACTCCATTTGACTCATTTACAGAAGAGTATCAGCCTGAAAATCCACTTGTAAAGATTGCAAATGAATACGTTGAATCAGACAAAACACCTGTACCATGGTTATTCCCAACAATGCCTTCAGAGACATGGAAGAATAACGTAGGCAGTGCACTTCTTGAATATGCACAGGGCACAGGCGAGTGGGATGCAGTCAAGACAGCATTTGTTGAAGGCTGGGCAAAAGAAAGAGCTGCTTCATCAGATGAATAATTGTTTATCAAATGTGATAAGACTCTAAATTGATAAATATTTTTTGGGGATGCGCGCAGCTTAAAAAGGAACTTTGTCGTTTGGTGGCGGCTGGCACAATACTCACTGCAAATGTTATTTGCAGTGAGTATACTTAGATATTTATACGAGGTGTTACATTAGCAGGAGGAGGAAAAGAGATGCAGAATTCAATTAAAAAGTATTTTCCGGTGTTTTTACTGCCGACATTTCTTGCTTTTATTATCGGGTTTATTGCACCATTTGCAATGGGAATTTATCTTTCATTTTGCAAATTTACTACAGTTACAGATGCCCAATTTATTGGATTTAAGAATTATACCAAAATCTTCTCAGAGGGGGATTTTACACATGCTTTGTGGTATACATCAGCGTTTACAGTTGTAACTGTTATAATTATTAATGTGATAGCATTTGCTATAGCATTAGCTCTTACAAAGAAAATAAAAGGAAGAAATACATTCCGTACAGTATTTTTTATGCCAAATCTTATAGGCGGTATCGTACTTGGATATATATGGCAGTTATTATTAAATGGTATTTTACTTAATGTAGGTAAGACACTTTCTTACTCAGCAACATACGGATTTTGGGGACTTGTTATACTTATGTGCTGGCAGCAGATAGGTTATATGATGATTATTTATATCGCAGGAATACAAAATGTTCCTGGAGATATCATAGAAGCTGCACAGGTAGATGGAGTAAATAAGTGGCAGATGCTTAAGGATATTATACTTCCTATGGTTATGCCTTCAATTACAGTATGTACATTTCTTACACTTACCAATTCATTTAAATTATTTGACCAGAACCTTGCACTTACTAATGGTGAACCGTCAAATATGTCAGAACTTCTTGCGCTTAATATTTATAGAACATTCTATGGAAGAAATGGATGGGAAGGTGTTGGGCAGGCAAAGGCAGTTGTATTCTTTATAATAGTTGCAATTATTGCAGTTGCACAGAATAAACTTACAAGGGCAAAGGAGGTTGAGCAGTAATGAATGAAGAAAAAGAAGTAAAAGGCGGTATATTTTTTACTATAGGTTTTGCTTTATTATCACTGGTTTGGGTATTTCCTATTATCCTTGTGTTTATTAATTCCTTTAAGAAAAAGGTTTATATAAGCAGGCAGCCTTTCAGTATTCCTACTGACAATATGTTTGTAAAGTTTGAGAATTATGTGAATGGTATCGAAAAGACAGGATTAATTTCAGCGTTTGGAACATCACTCTTTATTACGATATTTTCTGTAATATTTATTATAGTATGTACTTCAATGGCTGCATGGTATATAATAAGGGTTAGAAACAAATTTACATCAATGTTTTATTATTTATGTTTGTTTTCTATGATAGTACCTTTCCAGATGGTTATGTTTACATTGTCAAAGATAGCAAATATGCTTCACTTAAGCAATCCTGTAGGTATTATTTTAATTTATTTGGGATTTGGAGCAGGTCTTTCAGTATTTATGTTTACTGGCTTTGTAAAATCAATACCACTTGAAATGGAAGAGGCAGCAATGATTGATGGCTGTACACCGCTTCAGACATTTTTTAAAATAGTTTTTCCGGTAATGAAACCAACAGCAGTTTCTGTAGCTATTTTGCAGGCAATGTGGATTTGGAATGATTATCTTTTACCATACCTTGTACTTGATTTAAAGAAGTATAAAACAATCCCTATTGCAGTACAGTATCTTAAAGGCGGATATGGTGCAGTAGATATGGGTGCAATGATGGCTGTTCTTGTAATTGCTGTTATACCAATTGTCATATTCTATTTGGTTTGCCAGAAATACATTATTGCAGGTGTTATATCAGGTGCGGTTAAAGGATAGGAGGTAGATAAATGAGGTCATGCGGAATATTATTTCCTATATTTAGTCTTCCATCACCATATGGAATTGGCTGTTTTTCAAAGGAAGCATATGATTTTGTAGATTTTCTTGCAGATTCGGGACAGAGTTACTGGCAGATATTACCGATAGGACCTACAAGTTATGGGGACTCACCTTATCAGTCATTTTCAACTTTTGCAGGAAATCCTTATTTCATTGATCTCGTAACTCTTATTGAGGAAGGTCTTTTAACAAAAAAAGAATGTGACAGCAGTAAACTTGATAAAAGCGGAAAAATCAATTATTACAAACAGTATATTATGCGTTTTAAGCTTTTAAGAAAGGCATATGAGAAAAGTGATATAGAACACAATGACAGCTTTCATGCTTTCCAGAGAGAAAATGCATACTGGCTTAGAGATTATGCTCTGTTTATGGCAGTAAAAGATAGATTTGACGGGGTAGCATGGAATGAATGGGCAGAAGATATACGTTACCGCTATGCAAATGCTATGGATTATTATCAACGGGAGCTGTATTTTGATATTGAATTTTATGAGTATATTCAATATTTGTTTTATAAACAGTGGTATAAACTTAAAAGTTATGCAAATGATAAAGGGATTCAGATTATAGGGGATATTCCGATTTATGTAGCATTTGACAGCGCTGATGTATGGGCTCATATGGAGTTGTTTCAGTTTGATGATAATGGTAATCCATCTGCTGTTGCAGGTTGTCCACCAGATGGTTTTTCTGCTACAGGACAGCTTTGGGGCAATCCGCTTTACAGATGGGATTATCACAGGCATACAGGTTATGACTGGTGGATAAAAAGAATGGAAGCCTGTTATAAAATGTATGATGCGGTAAGGATTGATCATTTTAGAGGATTTGATGAATATTATTCGATACCATTTGGTGATGAGACTGCTGAAAGAGGCGAATGGATTAAAGGACCGGGAATAGAGCTTTTTAATAAGATTAAAGCAAGACTTGGCAGTGATAAACTCATTATTGCAGAAGATTTGGGATATGTGACTGACACGGTAAGGCAGCTTGTTAATGACTGTGGATATCCGGGTATGCGTATACTTGAGTTTGCCTTTGATTCACGTGATTCCAGTTCACCAGTTGCTTATCTGCCACATAATTACATTCATAATTGTGTTGTATATACAGGAACACATGATAATGAAACTCTTATGGGCTGGCTTGGAAATATACTTCCAGAAGAGAGAAAGCAGGCAAGACAATATTTTGGACTAAGTTTTTCAGAGCCTAAAATGCTTGCAGAAGCTATGCTTAGGGCAACTCATATGAGTATTGCTGATTTGTGCATAATTCCATTACAGGATTATTTATTTCTTGATAATGATGCAAGAATCAATAAACCATCTACTATTGGGATTAATTGGCTATGGCGGGCGGATAAAGAAATTTTTACAAAGGAATTAGCTTCATATATTAATAATTTTGCAGTCCTTTATGGAAGGGACAGTAAAGTATTGTAACAAAGAATTGACCTGTAGATTATAAGTATTGACAATATATACTTGTAAATCTACAGGTTTTAATTTATTATAAATATATCAAAAACAGATGTTTTTGCTTTAATGAGCAAAGGAGCATAAGTTTTTTAGAAAATAATTAAGAAATAATAGTTACTGGAATCTTGGCGCTGAAGGCGCAACGCATTGAAAATGTGGTTGAGAGTAACTAAATAATAGAGGCTGGTGGAAAAATATATGAGTTCGATTACAATAAAAGATATAGCTAGATTAAGCGGTTGCAGTGTAAGTACAGTATCAAGGGCGCTTAATGATCATAGGGACATAAAACCTGAAACAAAACAAAAGATACAGGAAATAATTGCAGAATACGGATATGTACCAAATAATAGTGCAAGAAATCTTAAGCGCAAAGATTCCAATACAATAGCACTTATTGTTAAAGGAATTTCTAATCCATTTTTTCAATATATGTATACATTATTTGATCATAATGAAGTATTTAGAAATTATTCGCTGATACTTCGGCAGGCGGCCGAAAATGAAGACCAGGTGGTTTGTGCGATAGAAGCAGAAAAAGAAAAGAAAGCATGTGGTATTATTTTCCTGGGTGGACTTTTTGATGAAAAAAGCAGACAGCGACTTAAATCCCTGTCTGTTCCATATATACTTTGTACGGCGGATATGGCGGGAGATGTTGATAAGATGTCATATTCTTCTGTTGGGATAAATGATGAATTGGAGAGTTATCTTATAGTAAAGTATCTTATTGATATTGGTCATAGACGGATAGCGATAATTGCAGGCAAGAGGGATGATATAGGCATAGGGCTCTTGAGATATAAGGGATATTGCAAGGCATTAGAAGAAGCGGGAATAGATATAGATGATGAGCTTGTATGGTTTATGGAAGATGATATTCCGGAATTTACACCGGAAAATGGATATGCTGTAGCTGAAAAAATAAATAAATCAGGTGTGGAATTTAGTGCGCTTTATGTAATATCTGATAATACGGCATATGGTGCATGCAAGGCTTTTCTGGATAACGGATGCCGGATACCTGAAGATTATTCCGTAGCAAGCTTTGATGGGCTTAAAATGTCAAGGTATTATCACCCATCACTTACTACAATGAGACAGCCATGCGAAGACATAGTAGATGCTGTATCAAAGCAATTAGTTGGTCTTATTGAGCAGAGGACAGAGCATAAGCAGATGATTTATCCTGCAAAGCTTATTATAGGACAATCTACTGCAAAATATTAAGAGAAGTTTGGTTGTGAATAGTAATATTTTATTAAATAATTTAGTAGAAAGAAGGTGTAAGAATGAATAATGGAGAAATCATAAAAGGAGGAATTGAGGATTTAAAAAAAATCCAAAGATATATGTTATTGGCAAAAAAAGAAAATGCCAAAGAAACATATGCCGAATTAAAAAGAGAGTATCTTTCTATAAAAGCACTGCTTAATAGTTTAGGTGTAAATATTACAGATATTGATGAGATAAAAGAATAGTAAAGACTATGTTACTTTTACATCATACTAAATTCGAGGATTTTGTAAAATGTGTGTATATTAGTATAACAAAGAGTGCATTCTTATTGAGTTATTATTAAAAGGTTTGCACTCTTTATTTATGGTTTTGACAAAAAAATAATATAATGACAAAAAAAGTATAAAAAAATTATCAATATTGCCGATAAATATATTATACTAGTGTAACTTAATTTAAAATGAGTTGTATTAGTTGTAAATAGTAATACTTTAGCCTAATAGTAGTTATGCGGGCAGAACAAAGGATTGTGATGACGCAGGAAGGAGTTGTTTGTATGGAGATGAATGTATACAATCACCTTATACCAAGATATTATAATAGGCCAAAGCCCCTTACGAAATATGATACACACAAGGCATCGGAGCTACGTAATATTGTAAACCGGATTACAAAGCTTACACAAGAGTCTCCGATTTATATGGTGAAGATGACAGATGCCAAGCAGTCATATGTTCTTGGTGTAAAAGAGTCAGCAATAATGCTTCAGAATGGATTCAAAGAGCTTAGTGATGACTCGCAGGGGAGTGCTTTTAATAATAAGAAGGCATATTCGTCTGATATGACTAAGGTGGGTGCGGAATTTATAGGTGATGACAGTAGTTCGCTTCCGGAAGAGTTTAATTTACGCATTGAGAATCTTGCAGAGAACCAGCTTAATTATGGTAAGGAGATGTATTCCACAGGTAAGGCATTGTCAGGCGGAACATATAAGTTTCAGGTAAGTGTCACTGATGATATTTACGATTTTCAGTATAATGTTAGAAATGATGCCAACAATAAGGAAATAGCAGAAGGTCTTTCTTCATTCATAAACAAAGCTAATATAGGGATAAAGGCAGGAGTTGAGGTTACTGACAAAAGAGCAGATATGTTCAGAATGTATGTTAAATCAGACATGACAGGTTCTGCATCAGGTGAGCCTATTTTTGCGTTAACTGACAAAAATAATGTTGATAACAGGGGAATTGTTTCAATATTTAATTTAAATAATATTGAAAGAGAACCAAGAAGTTCTACATTTTATATGGATGGTGTAAAGAAACATACACTTTCTAACGAATTTACAGTAAGTAAATGTCTAAGGGTTTCTTTAAAAGAAGCCTCTGATAAGGACATAAACATCAGGTATATGCCTGATAGTGAAAGTATTATGAGTAGTTTATCGAAAGTTGCTGATGCATATAACTATATGATTGACGGCTCACATGAGTATGATAAGGTTGCTGATAATAAGGTAAAACTTGAAAAAGAGATGAAAGCAGTCATAGAGCCGTTTAAGCCAGAGCTTGAAGCTAACGGATTTAAGTTTGACGAAAATGGAAAGATATCATTTGATGAAGCATTGACAATTCAGTCAATTAATGATGGTGACATGCGTAAGCTTTTTTCAGAGGATTCGCCTATTGTAAAACGTATGATTGGCAAGACAGAGGAGATTAAAATTAATCCTATAGAGTATGTTGATAAACTTATGTCTACATATCCTAATTTTGATAAACCGCCTAGAGGATATTCATATATAACATCATTTTATAGTGGACTTATATTTAATTTTTATTGTTAATATAATTATATACGAAAATATAATGTGGTTAATAATATAGGATTTGAGATAAAATTTCTCAAATCCTACACTTATGTTTAACTAATAAATTTTATTACAATGTTTGCGCACTCACGAAAAGTGTGGCATATGTTGTTAATATGCCACACCATCTATATCCGCAGTTTCATTTGAAATTATGGCAACAACTACTTTGTGGGGAAGACATACCAAAGTTTCACCATTATAGTGGATTTTTTTTTGTTTTACACACAGCATATCAGGGCAGTCAGCTTCTGTTATAGAAGCATAGCCATCTTTTATTTTCAGAACATTTATACTATTGTTGGCACCTCTGATAGTGATGGTAGTATCTTTATTAAGTGGAAGAGTTTTATATATTTTGCTGTCTACAGATATTTGTGCATATGTTCCTTCATTTCTATAAAAAATATAATAAGCTGCGAAACATATAAGTGCAGCAATAATAATTATGCCAATAAGGATTATGTCATTTTTTATTTTCATATTCTTATAAATGGCATTATCTTTTGAAGTCTTTATAGTCTTGGGATTTTCCATTTGATGTACCTCTGCTTTTATGTAATAACAAATCTATTCTATATTTATTATACCATTTTGTATTGATTTTAAAAGAAGAAATTTGTGCATCTGCATTGATAATGTGTTACTGTTCACTTCGTTACTAGCAGGCAGTGCTGAAAACACTGAATGCACACATTTTGCCAAAATAAGATTTTGTTCCAAAATCATGTAAAATGGTGCTGTAAAACTCGTACTTTTGGCAAAAATCATGCCCAAAATCCTCAAATTTGGTGTGATTTTGAAAAGTAACTTGATAATCACAAACTTATGAATATTTTGTAAACTTCTTGGGAACATAAATAGTAGAATATATTGCAAATGTGCAATTAATTATAAAAAGGAGAGGGTTATATGGCACAAAGCAAACAGATTGGAAAACAGAGTATACAATTTGCGCATCCGCCTTTTATACGTGGTGCAGCATCTGTTGTTGGCAAAAAAGAAGGTGAAGGACCTTATGGTAAATATTTTGATGTAATAGAAGAAGATCCTATGCTTGGCCAAGATAGCTGGGAAGGTGCGGAGGGCACGCTTCAGGAAAAGGCGGCAAAGCTCGCAATAGAACATTCTGGCTGCCAAAAAAGTGATATTCGTTATATAGTTGCAGGTGATCTTTTAGGGCAGCTTATGGCGTCATCTTTTGGACTTATAACTTTAGAGCTTCCTATGTTTGGCGTGTATGGTGCCTGTTCAACTATGGGTGAGTCTCTTGCAGTTGCATCTATGATTGCAGAGGGTGGATTTGCTGACAATGTACTTGCGTTGACATCGAGTCATTTTGCAAGTGCTGAAAAGCAGTTCAGATTTCCTCTTGGATATGCAAATCAAAGAAATAAGTCGTCTACATGGACTGTAACCGGAAGTGGTGCAGTAGTGGTTTCTGCAGCAAGTGATATTGCAGAAGAAGATACACCAGAAAAAAGTCTTCCTAAAAGTGCTGTTGAAGAGAGAAATAAAGTTCATATAGTTGGAATTACCACAGGCAAGATTATTGATTTTGGAGTAAAAGACAGTATGAATATGGGAGCATGTATGGCACCAGCAGCAGGGGATGTAATAGTACAACATTTTAAGGATTTTGGACACAGTCCTGAACAGTATGACAAAATAATTACTGGAGATTTAGGACTTGTTGGCAAGGATATTTTAATTGATATTGTACGTGCAAAAGGGTATGATATATCTGAGAATTATATGGATTGTGGTATTGAAATATATGGTGAAGAACAAAATGTGCAGTCAGGAGGAAGCGGCTGTGGCTGCAGTGCAACTATGCTTACAGGCTATGTATTAAAAATGCTTGAAAGCAGACAGTGGAAGAGGGTTTTATTTGTGCCTACAGGAGCAATGCTTTCACAAGTAAGTTTTAATGAGGGCAACAGTGTTCCAGGTATAGCACATGCTGTTTTGCTTGAAAGGAGATAGAATATGAATTTTTTATTATCATTTATAGTTGGTGGTGCTATATGTGTTGTTGTGCAAATATTAATGGATAATACAAAGTTACTCCCAGGAAGGATAATGGTTATTCTTGTATGTACAGGTTCACTTCTTGGTGCACTTGGCATTTATGAACCTTTTTCAAAATGGGCAGGAAGTGGTGCAACAGTTCCACTTTTAGGATTTGGAAATACACTTTTTCAAGGCGTAAAAGATGCGATTGATAAAGAAGGATTTATAGGTCTTTATAAGGGAGGATTTACCGCAAGTGCAGTAGGAATTTCAACTGCAATTTTATGGGGCTATATTGCATCACTTTTATTCAAACCAAAGATGAAAGGATAAGTGAAAGTATGTTCTTTATACACCTGAAATTTTTTATAAGTATGTTTTATTTTTGCTTATAAAAAATTTCAGGTCTTTTTTCTTTGTGTAATTTACATTAAAATTTATAAAAATATAAAAAAATATGCACAAAATTTTAGAAATTTATAAAAATCACTTGCAACTTTTGCAAAATAGTTATAGACTAATTATAAACATTATTCAGG
>CAMWXG010000030.1 GCA_947178155.1 uncultured Lachnoclostridium sp. | reverse complement strand
GTCTTTTTTAATTACAAATATATTCTATTTATTATTAATATCAGTTCCTATTATGGTATACTTTTTTTTAACAGGAGGAAAGGGACTTGATACAAGTATACAGCTTCCGCATGTATCACGCCATATGGTGGTAAATATTAATTATGGGCAATACATACTTCATACTATTTTTATATCACTTATAGTAATTAATTTTATTCTTTTAATTATATTAAGTGCTTCATTTTTATCAGACAATCCTGTAGTAGTTATGTGTATAGGATTTGCTATTTCATTTATATTGCGTCCTGATATAATGGCAACTCATGTTAATAATAATGTTTTAAATATTATTACAGCAATACTGCCTTTTAATGTTGTCTATGTAGGAAATTTATGTAAGCAGCTTCCAATTTTGATTGGTGGAATTAAATTGCAGTGGCTGTATGTTGCAGAGATTATTTACACTGTGTTATTAATATCAGGAGTAATCTTTTTCTTTAAGAAACTTACAAAAAATCAAAAATATTATGCAGTCTGAAAGAGTTAATGGAGAGAAGATTAAAAATAAAACCAGCCGTGAATAGTAACAAGCCACGCCAAATTCGAGGATTTTTTTATTGACATATTATGGATAGTTTTGATATAATACTCTATGTCGCATGAGGGAGTAGTTAGCGTATATGCGTGGTTAAGCCAACAACCCCGGCTATAGAGCCTGGTTTAATCTTAAATAGCAAGACTTTTGCACAGTATTTATTTGCTGTGCCATAATATAAAAACAAGGTGCAGTAATGCACCTTGTTTTTATATTATGGCAGATTGTGATAGATTAATATTGGTATTTATAGGGATTAAGATTGTGGCTGGAATATTTGGAGTTATATAATTTTAGTGCTTAAAATGCTTATTAATAGCATATAAATATTTTATAAAAGGAGGAAGTATAATATGGCTTATGTTTTTCTTGTAGTTGGATTTATCTTATTAATTAATGGGGCTGATTTTTTCGTCGATGGAAGTTCAAGTGTAGCAAAGAGGCTTAAAGTTCCATCACTTATTATAGGAATGACTATAGTAGCAATGGGGACGAGTCTTCCGGAATGTTCTGTTAGTATTTCTGCATCATTGTCAAATAGCAACGCACTTGCGATAAGTAACGCAGTAGGTTCTAATATATTTAACCTTTTGGTTGTATGTGGATTCTGTGCGCTTTTTTGTCCGCTTACAGTTGATAAAAAAACACTTAAAAGGGAGTTTCCGTTTTCTGTGTTTGTAGCAGTAGTGCTTCTTATACTTGGTTCTATAGAAATGGTATTGGGGCACCTTGATGGTGTTATGCTTTTAATTATTTTTGTAGGCTTTTTATATTGGATGGTAGTTTCTGCAAAGAAAGCTCGTACAGAGGAGGCAGATTCAGAAGACGAATATGAGATTATGCCTATTTGGAAATGTATTATATATATTGTAGGTGGTATGATAGCAATAGCTTTAGGAGGGGATTTAGTAGTGGACAGTGCTACTGTTATTGCTAAAAACTTTGGACTTAGTGAAAATCTTATAGGGCTTACTATTGTTGCTTTTGGGACAAGTCTTCCTGAACTTGTGACATCTGTAGTGGCAGCAAGAAAAAAAGAAGTGGATATGGCACTTGGAAATGTAATAGGTTCTAATATATTTAATATATTATTTGTATTAGGCGTTGCAGCGACTATTTCGCCTATGACATTTATTATGGAAAATGTTAAAGATATAATTGTGCTTGTGGTTATGAGTGTGCTTGTTTTAATATTTGCATGGTCTAAACAAAAGATAGTTAGAAGTGAAGGTATTGTAATGCTTCTTATGTATGCCGTGTATATGGTGTATATTTGTAAGAGATAAAGACATTATTGCTAATGGGACAGTTTTATAGTTACTTTTGTCATGATTTTTGTCAAAAGTACAAGTTTTGCAGTGCTATTTTGTATGATTTTCAAAGAAAATCTTATTTTGGCAAAATGTGTGTATTCAGTGTTTTTAGCACTGCTTGTTACTGGTCGAAGTGAACAGTAACGTTTTATACAAGGTTATGAATTAAGTAGTTATAATCTTATTTACAGGCATTGGGAATTGTGAATGTTTGTTTTGCAACGTTGTTTAGGAACTGCTAAGAAATAACTTTTAAATAATACGCAAGATTTTGAACAGTTCCTTATATCGTTTAAGGCAATATGGGGGATTAATATGGAATGTGTAGATTTTGTAATTACCTGGGTAGATGGTGAAGATAAAGAATGGCAGATGGAAAAGAAAAGATATTCTTGTATTGATGTTAATGATGACAGAGAGGAAAGATATCGTGACTGGGGGATTTTAAAGTATTGGTTCAGAGGTGTTGAAAGGTATGCACCATGGGTTAATAAGATTTATTTTATTACATGGGGACATATTCCAAAATGGCTTAATACTGGAAATCCAAAGCTTAGGATTATATGTCATAGTGATTTTATCCCTGAGAAGTATCTTCCAACTTTTAATTCACACACTATTGAGCTTAATTTCCATCGTATAAAGGGACTGTCGGAGCGGTTTGTATATTTTAATGATGATATGTTTATTATTAATAATGTAAGTGAGAGAGATTTTTTTAGGAATGGAATACCTGTAGATATGCTTGCACTTCAGCCTGTTGTTGCTAATAAAGATAATAATGTGATGCCATATATTTATCTTAACAATGCTATGGTTATTGCAAAATATTTTGATAAGAGAGAAAATATAAGGAAGCATATTAATAAATATTTTCATGTAGGCTATCCTTTTATGTATTTTTTCTATAATATGCTTGAATGTTTGTATCCTCGTTTTACAGGATTTTATACTGTGCATGGAGCTTCTCCTTTGCTTAAAAAGACTTATTTAGAGCTTTGGTATAAAGAAGGAGAATTGCTTGATAAATGTTGTTTAAATAAGTTTCGCAGTAAGGAAGATGTAAGTCAGTATCTTTTACGCGAATGGCAGAAACTTATGGGAAATTTTGTTCCTGTAAATGTGAAGAAACTCAGTTGGTATTTTGAGCTTAAGGAAGACAATGAAAAGCTTTACAAAGTTTTAAAAAGACATTCACATAAAATGGTATGTATAAATGATGCTAATGAAACTATAGATTATAATGATATAAAGAGGCGGCTTATAGAAAGTTTTGAGACTGCATTTCCAGATAAATGTTCATATGAATTGTATTAACAGTCATAGAAGGGAAAACTTTTTTGTGCGTGAGTATATATTAATTATTGTATCATTACAGATTTTAATCTAATTAAAGAAGGAGTAGTTTGTGAAGATAAAAAGCAGAACACAGTATTCAGCAATAAATACAGCAGTTGCTATTTCGGCTAGGCTTTTGGGTATTTTTCTGGGTTTTGTGACAAGGGTTGTATTTACGCGCATGCTGAATGAAAGCTATGTTGGGATTAATGGATTATTTACTGATATACTTAATATACTGTCGCTTTCGGAACTTGGGGTGGGTACAGCTATTACATATGCGCTATATAGACCAATAGCAGAAGGTGATATAATAAAACAACAGGCACTTATGCAGATGTTTAAGAAGTTTTATCATATTACAGCATTATTCATAGGATTATTTGGGCTTGCTTTAATACCATTTATGGATGTTATTATGAAAAACAGACCTGATGTTGATCATCTTATGATTATATACTTAATGTACCTTAGCAATACAATGCTTTCGTATCTGCTGATATATAAGCGGACGCTTATAGAAGCACATCAGATGAATTATATTGTGCTTATTTATCAGACTTTCTTTTATGCTCTTCAGGATATATGCCAGATTATTGTACTTGTTTTGACAAGAAATTTTATACTTTTTCTGTCTGTACATGTTGCTTGTACAGTTTTAAATAATATATTTATATCAAGACGTGCAGACAAGATGTTTCCTTATCTTTTAGATAAGACAAAACGTATTCTTTCAAAAGATGAAAGACAGGATATTTATAAAAATATACGAGCAATGGTTATGCATAAATTAGGTAATGTAATTGTAAATAATACTGATAATCTGATTATTTCTTCATTCGTGGGTGTTATAAGTGTAGGAGTATATTCCAATTATTTTCTTGTAATAGGTTCAGTGAAACAGGTGTTTGAGCAGGTTTTTAAGGGAATTACAGCAAGTGTTGGTAATCTTGGTGCAACAGAAGATGTAGAGCATGTTAAGTCAATATTTGAAACCGCATTTTTTATAGGGCAATGGATGTATGGATTTGCTGCGATATGTTTGTATGAACTTTTAAATCCATTTATGGAGTTAAGTTTTGGAAAAAATTATTTATTCACTAAGGATATAGTTCTTGTGCTATGTATCAATTTTTTCCTTAATGGAACAAGAATGGCAGTATTAACTTTCAGGGATTCGTTAGGTCTTTTTTGGTATGACAGATATAAAGCAGTGGCAGAGGCATTGCTAAATCTTGTTGTTTCTATTATACTTGTTAAAAAATTCAGTGTATTTGGAGTATTTGCAGGAACATTTGTAAGTACTCTTTTGACATCAGTGTGGGTTGAGCCATTTGTACTATACAAATACAGGCTTGAAGTATCATCTAAGAGGTTTTTTTGTAAATATTTTGCTTATTGTGTGATAACTGGTATAGTTTGGTTTATAACTGATGTTGTGTGCATAAAAATTAAAGGAAGTATTTTGTTTGAACTTATAATACATGGACTAATATGTGTAACATTGCCTAATTTAATATTTTTATTAGTATATTTTAGAACCAGGCAGTTTAAAACTGTATTAGAGAGGACAAAGGGAATTAAAAAGGTAGGAGATTAGACTGTGAAAGAAGAAGAAATTTTGTTGTGTAATATGCTTAAAACAGCATTATATAGTGAAGAAGACAGCATTGAACCATGTGTGTCGGCTGATTTATACAGAAGTTCTTTGTTTACAGGTAATGTAGGTGAAGAGAAAATAAACAGGGTTGTGGATATTGCATTAAAACACAGTGTACTGCCGTTTCTTTTTAATATTTTTGATACAGTATCGGATTTAGAGTGTTTTGATGTTGTTCAGAGAAAGACAATACAAATAGTGCAGCAAAACTATCATCTTTTGATTTTGTCGGCATTTATAACAAGGCTTTTAAAGGAAAATGGAATAAAATCTGTTATATTAAAAGGGTGCGCTGCTGCCTGCTATTATCCTGTGCCTGAATATAGAAAATCGGGTGATATTGACTTGCTTTTTAGGAATTTAAAGGATACAAAATCAGCATGTGAACTACTTTGTGCAAATGGTTTCCGGCTGAAAGAAGAGCAGCATGCCAATCATCATATCGCATGTGTTTCTCCAGAGGGTATAGATATAGAACTTCATAGTATGTTGTCAGAGCCATTTGATAATATGCATGTAAATGAATATCTTAAGGGTATACAGCATGAATTTATTGACAATATGGAAGAAAAAGAGATTATGGGTATAATCTTACCTGTGCCAGCAATGCCTTATAATGCTTTTTACCTTCTTATACATATGCTGCAGCATTTTCTTCGTTCAGGATTTGGACTAAAGCTTTTGTGTGACTGGGCGGTATTGTTAAATGGTGGCATGCAGAAGGGTGATATTGATATATTTTTACGTCTTGTAAATGATAGTGGTATATATGGTTTTGCAGAAGTTGTTACATCAGTGTGTGTATGTTATCTTGGACTTGATGACAGTAAGGTCTTAGATATTATTAAGAATTCAGAATATGAAAAATACGCTTCCGGTGATAAAAAGTTTAAGCTAAGAAATGATAAGGCAGAGCAGTTTATAAACGAGGTTTTTGAAGCAGAAGAGTTTGGAAAGTCAAGTGCAGATAGAATGGTAGTAATGCGTGGTACAGGTATCGCAGCTTATGTAAGAGAATTCCACCATCAGATGTGTCTTACATATCCAAAGGCGTGTAAGGTAATAGTTATCTGGCCTTTTTTATGGATTATGATGTTTGCCGGATTTTTTTATCGTAATAAGAAGATAAGAAATGTGTCTGGGGTGGCAATAATAAGTAAGGCGGCAAAGAGGAGCAGGCTGGCAAAGGAAATGAAGCTTTTTAAGTAAACATTTATGTTATTATGGTAATTATGTTTACAATTCAGTTGAATCAAGCATTATTGTGAAAGGACCATCATTTTCAAGTGAAACCTTCATATCTGCGCCAAAGCATCCGGTTTCAACAATATTACAGTATTCTTTTGATTTTTTGACAATATATTCATAAAGTTTACCAGCATGGTCTGGTTTGCCTGCATCTATAAATGATGGCCTGTTTCCCTTTTTGCAGTTAGCATAAAGAGTAAATTGTGATACAAGAAGAAGACTGCCGCCTATGTCTTTAAGGGATAAGTTAGTTTTATCATTTTCATCAGAAAAAATACGAAGGTTGCAGGCTTTTTTAAGCATTTTATCAGCAGTTTCTTTTGTGTCATCATTGCATATGCCTATGAATATAAGAAATCCCTTTTCAATCTGTCCTATTATTTCATTAGCTACAGTTACATTTGCTTTGTTTACTCTTTGAATTAAAAATTTCATGATAATTATACCGCCTTTTTTATTTTTTAATAAATTCTTTTCATATTTTTACTTTATAATAGCACAGTTTTGTGATATTATCAAAGAATATTATCGTTACTTTTCACACACGTGCCAAATTCGAGGATTTTTGTCATGATTTTTGCCAAAAGTATTATTAAGTGAACAGTAACATATTATCAGCAGTTCCTAAGGAGGAGTATTTTGTTTGGATATGTACAGGTAAGAAAGCCGGAGCTTAAGATAAAAGATTATGGGACATATCATGCATTTTATTGTGGCTTATGTGAAAGGCTAAGAGCACGTTATGGACTTTTTGGGCAGTTTACGCTTACATATGATATGACGTTTATGATACTTGTTTTAAGTTCTGTATATGATGTCAAATGTGTAATGGAAAAAAAGCGCTGTATAGTACATCCGGCAAAAAAACATAATATTATTTATAATGAGTTTACTGATTATTGTGCTGACATGAATATAGTGTTAAGTTATTATCATTGTCTTGATGACAAGGAAGATGATGCATCATTAAAGGGAAGAGTTGGAGCCGGCATTTTTAAGGCCAAATCAAAGCATGTTTTGGAGATGTATAAAAGGCAGTCAGAAGCTGTTAAGCATTCTCTTGCCAGACTTTCAGAATATGAAAAGAAAGAATGCTATAATGTTACGAAAACAGCAGATTGTTTCGGAAGCCTGTTAGCAGAGCTTTTTATGATTAGAGAGGATGCATTTAAGGTGTACTTGGGAGATATAGGTTATTATCTGGGCAGGTATATATATATTATGGATGCATATGATGATATTGAGGATGATATAAAAAAGAACAGATATAATCCTTTTAAGCATATCTATAAAGAGGAGGATTTTGAAAAATATGTATATGATATGCTGTTTAATGAGATTTCAATGGCATGTGGGGCGTTTGAACAGCTTCCATGTATTGATTATATAGATATTTTACGTAATATACTTTATGTAGGCGTGTGGAATAGATATGATAAGATAAATGCGCCAGAAGAGGAGGAATTAAAGTGACAGATCCATATCAGGTACTTGGTATTTCACCAAATGCCACAGATGAAGAGGTTAAAAGGGCTTATAAAGAAATGAGCAAAAAGTATCACCCTGATGCGTATATTGATAATCCATTATCTGATTTAGCAGAGGATAAGTTTAAAGAGGTGCAGGAGGCATATACACAGATTATGAACCAGCGTGCAGGAGGCGGAAACGGCTACAGCAGTGGTTATAATGGAGGATATACACAGTCAGGCCAGTCAGGTCAGGGATATAGTGGTCAGGGATACCAAAATGGACCATATAATGGTCAGGGATATCAAAATGGGCAGTTTAACAGACAAAGTTACCAGAATTACGGCTCAGGGTATGGACGGAATCCAAATTCGTATTATGGCAACGGCGGATGCAGTACAGGTAATATATGTTGTGATTTATGGTGTGCAGATTCACTTTGTGAATGTATGGGAGGAGATTTGTGCAGTTGCATTTAAAGGCTAAGGAAGTAGCATGGAGCGGACTAATGATGGCATTTTGCATCATACTGATAATATTAAGTGGTGTAATAGAAACAAGTTCTGCATTTTTGCTTGCTGCAGCTTCATTTATTACAGGAATTATAGGAAGGAAATTTAATTTAAGGATTTCTGTTTTATTTGCTGCCGGGACTTTTGTGCTTGGATTTTTGGTGGCTCCGCAAAAATTATATTGTTTTACATTTGCTGGCTTTTCAGTTTATGTTATTGTGGCTGAATATTTTAGGGAGCATAATTATGGTAAAGTTATTAGTATTGTAGTTAAGGGTGTATGCTATCATGTTCTTCTTGTGGCAGCGCTTGTAATGTTAAAATATTTTATTGGATTTGATATAGTTTCTGGTAGTAAATGGCTTAACAGCATTAAAGATATACCTGTGCTTTTAGCATTAATTGCCATTGTTGCAGCTGAAATTATGTGGTTTATATTTGACAGAGCATATTTGTTCTTTCAGGACAGGTATGGAGGAAGGCTTACAAATGTTGAGTATTAAGCATGAGAAGCTGTTTAGGGATATACTAAGCAGTGTAAATACAAATTCAGATTTTAAAATGAGTCGTAATTTTATACAGCATGGGAGTACAAGCATATGTACACATAGCATAATGGTTGCGTATCAAAGCTGCAAGATTGCAGAAAAATCAGGGGTAAGAATTTCATATAAAGAATTGATACGTGGTGCTCTTTTGCATGATTATTTTTTATATGACTGGCATGATAAAGAGCATAACCATCGCAGACCGCATGGATTTTTCCATCCTTTGGCGGCGCTTGCAAATGCAGAGAGGGATTTTGAACTTACGGACATTGAAAAAGATATTATAAAAAAGCATATGTTTCCGCTTACTCCTGTGCCTCCCAGATATAAGGAAAGCTGGATAGTTTGCCTTGCAGATAAAATGTGTTCAGCAAAGGAAACAATAATAAGGTAGGTGTGAGAAGAAATGTTCGTGTAGGCGAAGCCATCATATTTAGAAGCATGGTATATTATAATAATATTTCTAATATCTTTAATAAAAAGAAAAGAATGGAAATTGCAATGTTATGGGTTCTGGTATTGTAAATATATATAATAAAAAATATTCATATGAGGATTTGTCGCATGATATTAAAAGATTTTTAGTTGATTACAAAGATATTGTAAGTGCAGGTATAATTGCGAAGACTTCCGATGGTAATAATATATACTGCATAAGGCTTGGAAATACTAAGGCAGAAAAAAGAGTAATTATACAGGCAGCAATGCATGCGAGAGAATGGCTTAATACACAGCTCATAATGATGATGACAGAGCATTGTTTAAGGTTTTACTATTCTGCTTCTTTTGAGGGAATAAAATATAATGAGCTTTTTGATAAGGTATGTTTTTATATTATACCAATGTTTAATCCTGATGGTGTAAATATAAGCCAGTATGGTTTAAAGAGGATTAGAAATAATATATTAAAAGGGCAGGTAAGATGTATTGGCAGAGGCAGATATCGCAGGTGGAAAGCAAATGCAGAAGGTGTTGATCTGAATAGGAATTATGAAAAAGGATTTACAAAAAACTACTTAAGAAGTGCAAGTGAGTGTTCAGGTGATTGTCCATATTCAGAAAAAGAAACAAGGGCATTTATAAAGCTTGTTGATAGTATAAAGCCTACTGCTGTAATAAATTACCATGAAACAGGGAGGATTATATATTTTAAGGAGTTTAGTAAGCTGACAAAACTTATTAGCGCTGAAACAGGCTATCATTGTAAATATGACAAAGGCGCGAATGGTTCGCTTGGCGACTGGCTTTCTATGAAAAATGTTGAATGGGTTACTATTGAAACATGCATTGGAAGAGCCCCTGTAAACCATTTGCAGCTATATTATGAATGGAAGCTGCATAAAAATATGATACAAAAAATTGCGAAGTTATATATAGACGTATAAAAAAAATAGTGGTATACTTATCACTATATGACAAGTTAAACAATAATAGGAGGATAAGAGATGGGCTTATTTAAGGACGATGATGAGGTTGCTTCTCCTAATGGGGAGAATAATAATATGAATGGCTTTGAAGATACTAATGTAGATACAGACTTGTTGAGCCAGATATTTGCTGGTGGAGGCGATAATTTCAGTCTTGATGAAGAAGAAGAGAAGTTTAGTCTTGACGATGAGGCATTAAATGATGCAGTACCTATAGAAGAAGATGGTATGGCAGGTGAGATTTCAGAAGAAACAATAGAGTCTTTAGCTGGTGAAATACCAGAAGAAACATTAGAGTCTATAACAGGTGAAATACCAGAGGAAACATTGGAATCTATAATATCTGAGACACCAGAGGAAGCTTCAGAGTCTATGGCAGAGGAAATGCAGGGAGAAATATCAGAGTCTTTGACAGGTGAGATTTCAGAGGAAACAATAGAGTCTATAACAGATGATGTACCAGAAGAAACAGTGGAGTCTTTAATGGATATGCCTTCAGATGAAGATGTGGAAACAGAGCCTGAAAGTATACCTGAGAAGACTGAGGATATAAAAGTTTCTAATACTTTGTCATCAGAAGATACAACAATTTCAAATGTTATGGATGATGTAGTTGATGAAGAAGCACAGGTTGCTATGGAAGAAGAGCGTACAAACGGTACAGTGACGGTTATTACTGAAAATACTACTATCAACGGAAGCATTTCTTCGGATGGTTCCCTTGAAGTTATGGGTGTTATTACAGGTGATATTGAATGTCTTGGTAAGGTATATATTAATGGTAGGGTTTCAGGTGGTGTAATAGCTTCTGAGATTTTTGTAAATACACCAAAACTTACAGGAGGTCTTAGGAGTGAAGGCACTGTAAAAATTGGTGTTGGAACTATGATAATAGGTGGAATAAGTGGTACTTCTGCATATATTGCAGGTGCTGTAAAGGGAAATATTGATATTGATGGACCAGTTATAATTGAGTCTACTGCTATAGTAAAAGGTGATATAAAGGCAAGATCAATAACAATCAATGCAGGTGCAGTAGTAGATGGATACTGTTCACTTAATTACGCAAGTGTTGATTTGGATAAGTTCTTTGAGGAAGAGTAATGTATTAATTAAATAGAGTGCATGAAATGAGGACAATATGGCTGAATATAAGAGGATTTTATTAAAATTAAGCGGAGAGGCGCTTGCAGGGCCTAACAAAACAGGTTTTGATGAAGATACTTGTATTGCAGTTGCAAAACAGGTTAAAGAGATTACTGATAAAGGAATAGAAGTTGGTATAGTTACAGGCGGAGGCAATTTCTGGCGGGGACGTACAAGTGAGAATATTGACCGTACGAAGGCTGACCAGATAGGCATGCTTGCTACTGTGATGAATTGTATATATGTTTCTGATATTTTTCGTTCTGTTGGAATAAATACAAGTGTACTTACGCCCTTTGAATGTGGCTCATTTACGAAGCTCTTTTCAAAAGACAGGGCAAATAAATATTTCAGTAAAGGCATGACAGTGTTTTTTGCAGGCGGTACAGGTCATCCGTACTTTTCTACAGATACATGCGCAGTTTTGCGTGCTGTAGAGACAGAGGCAGATATTATATTGTCAGCTAAATCAATAGATGGGGTATATGACAGTGATCCTGCCATAAACCCTGATGCGAAGAAATATGATGAGATAAGCATTGATGATGTAATAAATAAAAGGCTTGGTGTAATTGACCTTGCTGCTGCTGTTTTATGCATGGAAAATCACATGCCTATGATGATATTTGGATTAAATGAAGAGAATAGTATAGTAAATACGGTAAGCGGAGTGACAAAGGGAACACTTGTTACAGCTTGATTTACTCTTTGTTGTGGTAATTTAAGTGGAGGATTATTATGAGTATTAAATTAAGTCAGTTTGAAGATAAGATGAAGAAGTCGATTGAGAATCTTGCAAATGAATATACAACTATACGTGCGGGACGTGCTAATCCGCATATACTTGATAAGATTACTGTGGATTATTATGGTGCACCATCTAGTTTGCAGTCAGTTGCAAATATCTCTGTATCAGAAGCACGTACACTTATTATACAGCCATGGGAGGCAAGCCTTATTAAGGATATTGAGAAAGCTATACTTACATCAGATTTAGGGCTTACACCAAATAATGATGGCAAGGTTATACGGCTTTCATTTCCGGAACTTACTGAAGAGCGCCGTAAGGAACTTGTAAAAGAAGTAAAGAAAAAAGGTGAAGACAGTAAGGTTGCAGTAAGAAATATCCGCAGAGATGCCAATGATATGGCGAAGAAGCAACAGAAAGCAAATGAAATCTCAGAAGATGAATTAAAAGATGCTGAGACAAGCATTCAGAAAATGACAGATGAATATGTAAGTAAGATTGATGGAATGATTGATGATAAGTCAAAGGAAATTATGACTGTATAAATAGATTACTATTCACAGCGCAGCCGTTAATAGTAACATAAATGTATTTAGGTTGCTATATAGGGGATAGGCATATAGCCTGTCCCTTATGTTGTGCGTTCTTGAAATAGTAAAAGAGGAGCGGTATTTATGTCAGTGGAAATTAAGAATGTACCACATCATGTGGCAATTATTCTGGATGGCAATGGCAGGTGGGCAAAGAAAAGAATGCTGCCAAGAAATGCAGGGCATGCAGCAGGAAGCAAGAATGTAGAAAAGATATGTAAAGCAGCATGGGACATGGGTATTGAATATGTTACTATGTACGCATTTTCTACAGAGAACTGGTCAAGGCCAAAGGATGAAGTTGATGCTTTAATGAAACTTCTTGGAAATTATCTTTCAGACTGTCTAGCTACAAGTAAAAAGAATAATATGCAGGTACGTGTTATTGGAGATATATCAAGGCTTGAAAAAGATTTACAAAATAGAATTAAGGAACTTGAAGAAGTATCATCACATAATACAGGTCTTCATTTTCAGGTGGCTCTAAATTATGGAAGCCGTAATGAGATAGTGCGGGCTGTAAAAAATATTGCATCAGACATAAGGGAGGGTAAAACAGAGCCGGAGGAAATTAATGAAGAGCTTATAAAAAAGTATCTTGATACTTATAACATACCGGACCCTGACCTTATGATTAGGACTAGCGGGGAAAAACGGCTTTCAAATTATTTGCTTTGGCAGCTTGCATATGCAGAACTTTATTTTACAGATGTGTTATGGCCGGATTTTGACAAGGCAGAGCTTGAAAAAGCGGTTGCATATTATCAAAAGAGAGACCGCAGATTTGGCGGTATTTAGATTTTATTTTAAGAGAGGATTTTAAGTAATTATGTTTTGGACAAGGCTTACCAGTGGTATTGTTCTTATGGCTGTAACTATTGCGCTTATGACATATGGAAGTTATCCGTTGTTCTGGGTTATTACAATCATTTCCATAATAGGTCTTTTTGAATTATATCGTGCAGTAAAAATGGAGAGAACATTTCCTGCTGCCATAGGATATATTTCAAGTATTATTATAGATATATTGATACTTGATGATGCTTATGGACTTCTTTTTATGTGGATTATACTTACTCTTATGGTACTTATGGCATGTTATGTAATCGGTTATCCAAAGTATAATTCAGAACAGGTAACTATGCTTTTATTTGGGCTTATCTATGTAACATCAATGCTTTCATTTGTATTTAAGGTAAGATTTCTTGAAAATGGAATTTTGCTCGTATGGCTTATATTTATAGGAGCATGGGGCTCGGATACATGCGCTTATTGTGTGGGAAAGCTTATTGGTAAACATAAGATACCTTCAAAGTTAAGTCCAAACAAAACTGTTGAAGGCTGTCTTGGAGGTATTATAGGTGCAGCGCTTATTGGGTTTATATTCGCAGCTGTACTTTTTAAGGATAAAAATGTCTGGTGGCAGATACCAGTTATAGGTGCTGCTTCGTCTGTAATATCACAAATTGGAGACCTTGCTGCTTCAGCTATAAAGCGAAATCATGATATTAAGGATTATGGAAAGCTTATACCCGGACATGGCGGTATACTTGACAGGTTTGACAGTATTATATTTACGGCACCTGTAGTATATTATCTGATAAAATATATGTTGTAATAATGGAGTTTTTATATGAAAGAGATAGTTATTTTGGGTTCAACCGGCTCAATAGGAACGCAGACACTTGATGTTGTAAGAAATAATGCTGACATAAAGGTGACAGCACTGGCAGCAGAGCAAAATATTGAAAAATTATTGGAACAGATTAAAGAATTTGCACCAAAGCTTGTATGTGTATATAATAAGGATAAGGCAGCTAAGCTTGAGCAGATTATTCTTGAAAATAATATTAAGGGTACTGAGATTGTATCAGGAATGGAGGGAATGATTGCATGTGCTACAATAGAAAATGCAGAAATGGTGGTATCAGCTGTTGTTGGGATGGTAGGTATAAGACCTGTTATAGAGGCAATAAAGGCAGGGAAGGATATTGCATTTGCCAATAAAGAAACTCTTGTTACAGCAGGTCATATTATCATGCCTATGGTTCATAGAAATAGAGTAAGGTTTTTACCTGTTGACAGCGAACATTCTGCTATATTTCAGTGTCTTAATGGTGAAGGGGATAACAAAATTAATCAAATTCTCCTTACAGCATCTGGAGGGGCTTTTCTTGGAAAGAAAAGAAGAGAGCTTGAAGATGTCAAGGTTGAAGATGCGCTTAAGCATCCTAACTGGTCGATGGGAAGAAAGATTACCATTGATTCATCAACAATGGTTAATAAAGGACTTGAGGTGATTGAGGCAAGATGGCTTTTTGATGTGCCTGTTGATAATATAAAAGTAGTGGTGCAGCCACAGAGCATAATACATTCAATGGTGGAATTTGAAGATGGTGCAGTGATTGCACAGCTTGGTGTTCCTGATATGAAGCTGCCAATACAATATGCGCTTTATTATCCTTATAGAAGATATTTAAGTGGGGAGAGACTGGATTTTTCTAAAATATCTGCTATATCATTTAAAGAACCTGATATGGATACTTTTAAAGGACTTAAACTTGCATATGATGCAGGGAGAGAAGGTGGAAGTATGCCTGTTGTATTTAATGCTGCTAATGAAAAAGCTGTTTCGCTTTTTCTTGATAAAAGGATTGGATATCTTCAAATTGCAGATATTATTGATAAGTGCATGGAAGAACATAATAATATTGCGAATCCGTCGCTTGATGATATACTTTTAATAGAGCAGGAAGTTTATAAGAGGATAGACGGTTTTAAACAATATAACAGATAGTTTGGAGGACTGTTGTAATGAATATTATTGTAGCGTTACTTATTTTTACGGTGATTGTTGTTATACATGAGCTGGGACATTTTCTTCTTGCCAAGAAGAACGGTATAGGAGTACCTGAGTTTTCAATTGGTATGGGGCTTAGGATTTTCACATATGCAAAGACAGCAAACGGGCATGTAATAAAGTTTTTCTGTTCTCAAAAGGAATTTGAAAACAGGGAAGATTGGAAAGATTGTACAAAATATTCATGGAAGCTTTTTCCAATAGGCGGTTCGTGTGCGATGGTAGGTGAAGATGAAGAAAATGATGCAGAAGATTCTTTTAACAGCAAGGGAGTTTGGGCAAGGTTTTCGGTTGTATTTGCAGGACCATTTTTTAATTTTATACTTGCATTTATTTTTTCACTTATAATACTTTCATATGCAGGAATAGATTTTCCTATAATTGAGCATATTTATGATAATCAGCCAGCAAGTACGTGTGGGCTTGAAACAGGTGATGTGATAAAAAGCATAAATGGACATAAGATTACTATCGGCAGGGAAGTACAGACATATACACAGTTCCATCCTCTTACAGGTGATGATGTAAATATAGTTGTGGAGCGTGATGGCGAGGAGAAAACAATAGTACTGAATCCTCATTATAAGACATATCTTTTTGGTTTTTCATATTCAACGACCAAAACAGCGGAGGCTAAGATAAGTGGGCTTTCGGAGCAGGGTGCCTTTGCAAAAGCAGGTATTTGTGATGGTGATGTAATAAAATCTGTTGCCGGCAAGCCTGTTGCAAATGCGGGAGAGCTTAGTGATGCCATGAATGAGGTAAACAAAGATGGAACAGAAGTTTTGTTTGTGGTAGAAAGGGACGGCGAAGAGTTTGAATACAGTGTTGTTCCAGAGGAATATGAAACAAATACACTTGGATTTGTTGCTTCCTATAATGAAGAGGGTGGTACTGCCTTTGACGTAATTAAGTATAGTTTTATTGAGGTAAAATATTGGATAGAAACAACGGTTGCAAGTCTTGGGCAGCTTATTACCGGGAAATTGTCTATGAATGATGTGTCAGGACCTGTTGGTATAGTTGATTTTGTGGGAGATTCAATAAGTCAGACCAGGGATTATGGAATAGTGGCAGTTATAATGCAGATGTTGTATCTTTCAGTGCTTTTAAGTGCAAACCTGGGTGTAATGAATCTGCTCCCGATACCTGCACTTGATGGAGGCAGGCTTGTGTTTATACTTATAGAAGCAGTGAGGGGAAAGCCTGTGAGTAGAGAAAGGGAAGGTTTTGTGCATTTTGCAGGATTTGTAGTGCTGCTTTTGTTTATGGTATTTGTAATGTATAATGATATTTTGAAGATTATAAGGTAGATATAACATTTCTGTCTTGACTTCTTCGCATTTTGCGGTACAATAAGAGATGCAGCGTTTTCTCTTTATTACGTTTTGCAACAATACAATTTGGAGGAGTAAACATGAATTCAGCAAAAAATATATTAAACAAACAGAATAATACGGATGAAACAACAAATAAGTCCAGTGCGCCTATATCTAATAATAATACAGTTCTTGGCGGCGGAGGCGGAGGCTCTGATAAGAAGCCGATTATCTTAGGGGCAATATGTGTTGTTATTGTGCTTATACTTTGTATAGGTGTTGGTGTGCAGCAACTGCAGCCACAGAGAGTAGTTACTATTAAAGATACTCGTCTTACTATGGACGATATGATGTATCCTATATATGAACAGGAGAGCATGTATCTTCCAATGGAGGAGACATATCAATATATATATGGTACATCAGTATGGGAAGTTCCATATCAGGGGGCAGATACATCTGTTGCGTCAGGCACAATTAATTCTGATGGTATTAAACAGGAAGTTTTGAATAGTGAAACACAATATGAGGTGCTTTATCAGGAAGCTGTAAAGGATGGATATAAACTTACAGATGATGAACAAAAGGACGCCGAAAAACAGGCTGAGGAGGCGCTTAAAGGACTTACAGGGGTGCAGAAACTGCAGCTTGCCATTTCAAAGAAAAAACTTACAAAGAGATTTGGTAAAAGGATTCTTGCTGACAGATATAAATCGGACAAGCAGGAAGAGCTTAATAAAGAGGTTAATGAAGATGAGATAACGGCTGATATTTCAAAAACTGACTTACGTCAGTATGATATAGATTATTATTATGTGCCTCTTACCAGTACTGATAGCGATGGCAATAATAAGGAAATATCAAAGAGTGATAAAGAAGAGCTTGCTAAAGAGATTAGAGCTCTTGCAAGGAAAGCAGCTACAGCAAAAGATTTTACTACACTTATCAAAGATGAGGAGAAGTCTGATATTAGATATAATACAGGTAATTTTACAGAGAAGTCTGGCTGGGTTTTTGTATCTGAAGACAATTTAAAGAAAATAAAGGCTCTTAAGAATAATGAGATTTCAGAGGTATTTCTGGATGAAAAGGCAGGCTATTATGTATTTGTAAAAATGCTTAATAATAATTCTACTGAAAGTTATGAGAATGAATGTCAGACTGCTATTAAAACTGCACAAGATGAGAAATATCAGGAATGGTATAACAAGCTTGAAGCAGATTATAATGTTAAGGTTAATGCTGATATTTGGGATGATGTAACTATTGGTACAGTTACTACTGATATTGTAACAGCAGAGGATTTGCAGAAGATGAGTGAAGAAGCATCATCAGGTACTTCGGAATAATAAAAAGTTTAGCAAACAAAGCAGCAGAGAGTATTGTAAATATCTGTTTGACTTCAGATAGATGTCAAGCCATGTGGAAAACCATATGGCTTGTGTTTGTTATTATATAAATTGTTAGAACGAAGTAAATTGTAAATTACATAAAAGAATTGGAGGATAAGGAAGTATGGGAAGTGTCAGAAGAATTTATGTGGAAAAGAAAGCACCTTATGCAGTTCGTGCTAATGAGCTTAGGGAGGAGGTCAGACGTTATCTGGGAATAAAAGAACTTGAAGGCGTGCGTGTGCTTATACGTTATGATGTTGAAAATTTAAGCGATGCAACTTATAAACAGGCTCTTGGAACTGTATTTTCAGAGCCTCCTGTGGATGATTGTTATGAAGAGTCATTTGAGAATAAAAAGAAAAGTCTTGTATTTTCTGTAGAGTATCTTCCGGGACAATTTGATCAGAGGGCAGATTCTGCTGAACAGTGCGTGAAACTTTTAAATGAGAAAGAAGCTCCTATTATACGTTCTGCAACTACTTATGTGTTTGAAGGGGATATTTCTGAAAAAGATGCAGTACGTATTAAAGAATATTGTATAAATCCTGTAGATTCGCGTGAAACAGATGAAATGAAGCCTGATACACTTGTCCAGAATTTTGAAGAGCCAGAGGATGTTAAGATATTTGAAGGATTTAAGGAAATGCCTGAGAGCGAGCTTAAGAATTTATATGATTCATTAAATCTTGCTATGACTTTTAAGGATTTTCTGCATATCCAGAAGTATTTTTCAGAGGAAGAGAAAAGAAATCCATCTGTTACAGAGATACGTGTTCTTGACACATATTGGTCTGATCATTGCCGCCATACAACGTTTTTAACAGAACTTAAAAATGTTGAATTTGAAGAAGGGTATTATAGTGAGCCAATTAAAAATTCATATAATGAATACCTAAGTGCAAGAAGCCAGTTGTTTAAGGACAGGCCTGACAAATATGTATCTTTAATGGATATTGCGCTTATGGGTATGCGTAAGCTTAAAAAAGATGGCAAACTTGAGGATATGGAAGAATCAGACGAAATTAATGCGTGTTCCATAATAGTTCCTGTTGAAATTGATGGAGTGAAAGAGGAATGGCTTGTATTTTTTAAAAACGAAACTCATAATCATCCTACTGAAATTGAACCTTTTGGAGGTGCTGCAACATGTCTTGGAGGTGCAATAAGGGATCCTCTTTCTGGACGTGGTTATGTATATCAGGCTATGAGAGTTACAGGTGCTTCGGATCCTACTGTTTATATGAAAGATACACTTTCGGGCAAGCTGCCGCAGAGAAAGATAGTTACAGGTGCTGCAAAAGGCTACAGTTCATATGGAAATCAGATTGGTCTTGCTACAGGTTTCGTAAATGAAGTATATCATCCTAATTACGTGGCAAAACGTATGGAAATTGGTGCGGTTATGGGTGCAGCCCCAAGACGCAATGTAATACGTGAAAACAGCGATGAAGGTGATGTTATTATTCTTCTTGGAGGTCGTACAGGACGCGACGGTATCGGAGGGGCAACAGGTTCTTCAAAAGCACATACCACACAATCAATTGATGTATGTGGTGCAGAGGTTCAGAAGGGCAATGCACCTACAGAGCGAAAAATACAAAGACTTTTCAGGCGTGAAGAAGTAAGTTCTATTATTAAAAAATGTAATGATTTTGGAGCCGGAGGCGTATCGGTAGCTATTGGTGAGCTTGCAGATGGGCTTGTTGTCAATCTTGACAAAGTTCCAAAGAAATATGCAGGTCTTGATGGTACAGAACTTGCAATATCTGAATCACAGGAGCGTATGGCAGTAGTAGTTTCTCCTGAAAACACTGATAAAATGCTTGCATTTGCACAGGAAGAAAATCTTGAGGCTGTTGTTGTGGCAACGGTTACAAAAGAACCAAGGCTTGTACTTAAATGGCGTGACAAGGTAATTGTAGATATTTCAAGAAAATTCCTTGATACAAATGGCGCACATCAGGAAGCAGACTGTTTTGTTACAATGCCTAAGAAAGAGAATAATTATTTTGAAGAGAAAAAAGATACATCTGATATAAAGAAAGCATGGCTTGATACACTTAATGATTTAAATGTATGTTCACAAAAGGGACTTGTAGAGATGTTTGACAGCTCAATAGGAGCGGCAAGTGTTTATATGCCTTATGGTGGTAAATATCAGCTTACACCTGTACAGTCAATGGTTGCAAAGCTTCCTGTTATGTCTGGCAAATGCGATACAGTTACAATGATGAGCTATGGACTTGATCCATATCTTTCAAGCTGGAGTCCTTATCATGGTTCTGTATATGCAGTTATATTGTCTGTAGCAAAGATAGTTGCAGCCGGTGGTGATTACAAAAAGATACGTTTTACATTTCAGGAGTATTTCAGGCGTCTTGGAGAGGACGCTAAACGCTGGGGTGAGCCTATGGCAGCACTTCTTGGTGCATATGAAGCTCAGATTAAATTGGGTCTTGCATCTATTGGCGGCAAAGACAGCATGTCAGGTACATTTAATGATATAGATGTTCCTCCTACACTTTGTTCATTTGCTGTAGATGTGGCAACTGTTAAGGATATTGTAACACCAGAGCTTAAAAACGCAGGTAATATTTTAGTGAAATTTGATATTAAGAAGGATGAATATTCACTTCCTGTATACAGTCAGCTTATGTCTTTATATGCCAAGATTACGGAAATGATAGGCAGTGGAGTTATAAAATCAGCATATGCTATAGGTTATGGAGGAATTTGTGAGGCTGTAAGTAAAATGGCATTTGGTAATGCTCTTGGTGTTAAAATAGATGACAAGATAAGCAAAGATGCATTATTTGCTAAGGATTATGGTTCAATAATAGCAGAGATTTTGCCAGAAGATACTAATAAAATTACAGAAGATTATATTAAAATTGGTGAAGTTATAGATAATGCCGAGTTTGTATATACTGATACAGTGATATCTATGAGAGAAGCGGTTGAAGCATGGACATCAAGACTTGAAAGTGTATTCCCGACAAAATCAGATATAAAAGTAAAAGAATTTAAAGATGAGCTTTATGATGCAAAAACTGTTTATGCTGCTAAAAATAAAACAGCAAAGCCAAAAGTATTTATACCTGTATTTCCAGGAACAAATTGTGAATATGATGCTGCTAAGGCATTTGAACTTGCAGGCGCTAAGGTAAGGACAGAAGTATTTAGAAATATGACAGAAAGCCAGATTGTTGATTCTGTAAGTATATTTGAAGCAGCAATAAAAGAATCGCAGATACTTATGTTTTCTGGTGGTTTTAGTGCCGGTGATGAGCCTGACGGTTCAGCAAAGTTTATAGCATCAATCTTTAGGAATCCAAAGATAATGGAGGCTGTACACGAGCTTTTGCAGAAACGCGATGGACTTGTGCTTGGTATATGTAATGGTTTTCAGGCATTGATTAAGCTTGGGCTTGTACCATACGGTGAGATAAAACCACAGACACAAGATGCCCCAACTCTTACAACCAACAGTATAGGACGTCATATTTCAAAATCAGTGTATACTAAGGTAGTAAGTAATAAATCGCCTTGGCTTATGAAATCAGAACTTGGTGGTGTATATTCAATACCTGCATCACATGGAGAAGGACGTTTCGTTGCAAATGATGAGGTGATAAAAGAACTATTTGCAAATGGGCAGGTTGCAACAAGATATGTTGACCTTGAAGGTAATCCTACAACAGATGAATATTATAATCCAAATGGCTCATATGCCGCAATAGAAGGAATAACAAGCCCTGACGGAAGGGTGCTTGGAAAGATGGCTCACTCAGAACGTATAGGTGAGGGTGTGGCATTAAATATAGTTGGAAACCAGAACCAGCATATAATTGAATCTGGAGTAGAGTATTTTGGTTAGAGGAATTGGTTGAGGAAAAATTGGCATATATTAATATATAAAAAATTAATATTCATATAAAATAAAATTCAAA
>CAMWXG010000029.1 GCA_947178155.1 uncultured Lachnoclostridium sp. | reverse complement strand
CAGGTTCTTGCTAAAGTATAGCAGCTTTTTTTATGATGTATCCAAAAAACTTATTAAAGTTCTTACAAAAAAACACTTGACATGCCAACTGTATTGTGATATCGTGTTTATTGCTGTGAGTTTAACAGCATAACTAAGTAGAGTAATCCACTCTCACCTCAGTACGGAATATTTTACGTAACTTGGGTTATAAATTGATGAATATATACCAGAAATCATCATATTATATTTATATAATATTGATGTATAATGAGTTATACTTTATAGATATGTATTGCATATTTGGTGTGTGGTAATACATATATGTTTATCGATGGACGTGGATTGACTTTACTTTCCACGTTTTTTTCTTATCAATTTATAATGTTTTGGAGGTGTACTACCATTAGCGAGTTAATGATTAATGAAAGAATCAGAGATAAGGAAGTTCGTCTGATTAGTGAAACAGGTGAACAGTTAGGTATTATGTCAGCAAAAGAGGCTATGAAGCTGGCGAGGGAGGCTGAGCTTGACCTTGTAAAGATTGCACCAGGAGCGAAACCGCCTGTGTGCAAGATTATTGATTACGGCAAGTATCGTTATGAGCTTGCACGTAAGGAAAAGGAAGCTAAGAAGAAACAAAAGACAATGGAAGTGAAAGAGGTAAGGCTTTCACCTAATATTGATAAAAATGATTTGAACACCAAAGCGAATCAGGCCAGAAAGTTCCTTTCCAAGGGAGATAAGGTAAAGGTTACACTTCGTTTTCGAGGACGAGAAATGGCACATATTGGTTATAGTAAACAGATATTGGATAGTTTTTTTGAAATGCTCGAAGATATTTCAGTAATTGATAAACAGCCAAAGATGGAAGGTCGCTCTATGGTTATGTTCTTGTCACAGAAAAGATAGTAAAGTTTGTCTGTTTTTTAGGCAGTCTTTAAGGATTTATTCCATAGATAGATATAACAGAAATAAGGAGGAGATTTATAATGCCAAAATTAAAAACTAAAAAATCAGCAGCTAAACGTTTCAAGACAACTGGAACAGGGAAGCTTATGAAAATGAAAGCAAATAAAAGTCATATCTTAAACAAAAAAACTGCTAAGAGAAAGAGGAATCTTAGAAAGGCAGTTGAAGTAGACGCATCAAATGCAAAGATGATGAAGCGTATATTACCATATTCTAAATAATTAAGGAGGAAAAGTTAAGATGGCACGTGTTAAAGGCGGTTTAAACGCAAAGAAAAAACATAATAGAGTATTAAAGCTTGCAAAGGGCTACAGAGGAGCAAGATCTAAACAGTACAGAGTAGCAAAGCAGTCAGTTATGAGAGCGCTTAATTCTTCCTTCGCAGGCAGAAAAGAAAGAAAGAGACAATTTAGAAGATTGTGGATTGCACGTATAAACGCTGCTGCAAGAATGAATGGTCTTTCATACAGCAGATTTATGTATGGGCTTAAACTTGCAGATATAGATCTTAACAGGAAAATGCTTTCTGAGATGGCTATAAGTGATCCAGAAGGTTTTACAGCACTTGTAGAGATTGCAAAGTCTAAGCTTGCATAATTGCGGTTATCGGTCAGTAGACTGTATATTACGCCCTTTGCCATAAGGCAGAGGGCGGTTTTGATATTGTTACCGGAATGTAGTGAGCAGTAATAGGAAAGGAAAACGGTAATGGCTAAAGAGTTAGAAAAGAATTATAATCCTGCTGATATTGAGCAGAGGACATACGAAAAATGGCTTAATAATAAGTATTTTCATGCGAATATTAATAAAAATAAAAAACCTTTTACGATTGTAATGCCGCCGCCTAATATTACAGGACAGCTTCATATGGGGCATGCTCTTGATAATACACTTCAGGATATTCTTATTAGATTTAAGCGTATGCAGGGATATGAGGCATTGTGGCTGCCGGGAACAGATCATGCATCAATAGCTACAGAAGCTAAGGTAGTTGAGGCTATAAAGAAGGAAGGCCTTACTAAAGAGAAGCTTGGTAGAGAGAAGTTTCTTGATAGAGTGTGGGACTGGAAAAGGCAGTATGGCGGGCATATAGTTGAGCAGCTTAAAAAAATTGGTTCATCATGTGACTGGGACAGAGAAAGATTTACGATGGATGAAGGCTGTAATAAGGCGGTAAAAGAGGTATTTATAAAGCTTTATAATAAGAAACTTATATACCGTGGTGAGCGTATTATAAATTGGTGTCCAACATGTCTTACATCTATTTCAGATGCAGAGGTAGAGTATGAGGAGCAGGCAGGGCATTTTTGGCACTTGCGTTATAAGGCTGTTGATGGGACAGGATATATTGATTTGGCAACAACAAGACCAGAAACGCTTCTTGGAGATACTGCGGTAGCTGTTAATCCAAACGATGAACGCTATAAGCATATGATTGGCAAGATGCTTGACCTTCCGATTGTCCACAGGCAGATACCAGTTATTGAAGACGATTATGTAGATATGGAATTCGGTACAGGTGTTGTTAAGATTACACCGGCACATGATCCAAACGATTTTGAGGTAGGGCTTCGCCATAATCTTGAGATTATCAATGTGCTTACTGATGATGCAAAAATTACTGAGGATTATCCTAAGTATGCAGGAATGGACAGATATGAAGCACGTAAAGCCATTGTAGCAGACCTTGAGGCAGAGGGAGCGCTTCTTAAGATAGAAGAGCATTCACACAATGTAGGTACATGCTACAGATGTGGTACTACAGTTGAGCCAAGAGTATCAAAGCAGTGGTTCGTTGCAATGAAAGAGCTTGCTGAGCCTGCTATTGATGCAGTAAAAAAAGGTGACACAAAATTTGTGCCTTCTCATTTTGAAAAGACATATTTCCATTGGCTTGAAAATATACGTGATTGGTGTATTTCACGTCAGCTCTGGTGGGGACATCGTATACCGGCATTTTATTGTGATGGATGTGGAGAGCTGGTCGTTACCAAAGAAGATAATCCTGTCTGTCCTAAGTGTGGCAAACCAATGCGTCAGGATCCTGATACACTTGATACATGGTTTTCTTCGGCGTTATGGCCTTTTTCAACACTTGGCTGGCCTGAAAAGACTCCGGAAATGGATTACTTTTATCCTACAAGCACACTTGTTACCGGATATGACATTATACCATTTTGGGTTATGCGCATGATGTTTTCGGGAATCGAGCAGACAGGGAGTGTGCCGTTTGACACAGTTCTCATACACGGGCTTGTGCGTGATTCGCAGGGGCGCAAAATGAGCAAGTCACTTGGCAATGGTATTGATCCGCTTGAAATTATAGAAAAATATGGTGCAGATGCGCTTCGTTTTACACTTGTTACCGGAAATGCACCTGGTAATGATATGCGTTTTTACAATGAACGTGTAGAAGCAAGCCGTAATTTTGCCAATAAGGTATGGAATGCTTCACGTTTTATTTTAATGCATCTTGGTGACAATAAAATTACAGAGCCTTCATATGATGAGCTTTATCCAGTAGATAAATGGATACTTTCAAAAGTTAATACGCTTGTCAGGGAAATAACTGAAAATATGGAGAAGTATGAGCTTGGGATAGCAGTACAAAAGATTAATGATTTTGTATGGACTGAATTCTGTGACTGGTATATTGAATTTGTAAAGCCACGTCTTTTCAATAAAGAAAATGATGTTAAAGCTGCAAATACGGCATTTTGGACACTTAAAACAGTCCTTATAACATCATTAAAGCTTTTGCATCCTTATATGCCATTTATTACAGAAGAAATTTTTTGTACCATTCAGTCAGATGAGCCATCAATTATGATATCTTCATGGCCTGAGTATAAAGAAGAATGGAATAACGAAAAGGCAGAAAAGCAGGCGGAGCTTATGAAGTCTGTGACAAGAGCTGTAAGAAATACACGTACATCAATGAATGTTGCACCTTCGCGTAAATCAAAGGTATATATTGTGACAGATGATAAGGAAACCATTGATATATTGGAAAGTCTTAAAGATTTATATATGCATCTTATATCAGCATCAGAGGTAGATGTTCGCACTGACAGGAATGATATTGAGAATAATGCTGTATCAGCGGTTATAGACAAGGCTACAATATATATGCCGCTTGAAGATCTTGTGGATTTTGAGAAGGAAAGAGAAAGGCTTCTTGGAGAGAAAAAGCGCTTGGAAGGTGAGCTTAAACGTGTGAATGGTATGCTTCAAAATGAGAAATTTATGAGCAAAGCACCTGAAAAGAAGATAGCAGAGGAAAAAGAAAAACTTAATAAATATCAGATAATGATGAGTAAAGTAGAAGAAGAGCTTAAAAAGCTTGATATTTAAAAGTATTAACTTTATTATGGGTTATTGCAATATATTGGAAACTCATATATAATTAGATGAAGAATAGGAAACATCATAGGGTAAAATTTATGATGTTTCCTATAATGTAAATATTTGTGTGATGTAACAGTAATAATAATTTAAAGCAAGAGGGAGGATATGTTATGCAGGAAGATAATTTAAAAAAAGGTGTCTGCAATGTACAGATTACTACTTCAGAAGATGAATTAGAAGCATATATTAGTATCGGAAGGCCGGATAAAGACGAAGCGGTCCAGACTGTTGACTCTCTTTTGGAATTGGCAAACGATGCAGGTATAGTACATGGTATCAAAAAAGAAGTTTTGCAGAATGCATTGGCACAACAGGAATATAATAAGATTATAAAATTTGCAGTTGGTACGCCGGCTGTTAATGGGACAGACGGCTGGTATGAGTTTTTCTTTGAAACAAATATAGATACAAGTCCAAAGATACTTAAAGATGGTTCAGTAGATTATTCGGAATACGGTGATCTTCCTACAGTTGAGCAGGGAGATAGGCTTGCTAAATACCATCCTGCTAAACCGTCAGTAGACGGGGTAAATGTACGGGGAGGTGCTGTCCTTGCGAAAAAAGGTAAGGACTTGGCAAAGATTAAAGGCAAGGGTTTTGTTATAGACGAAACCAATACTATTTATACTGCTAAATATGATGGTAAGGTTACTTACAGAGATGAAAGGCTTATTGTAGATAAGGAGCTTGTTGTAGAAGGAGATGTTTCAAATACCACAGGTGATATTGATTTTCAAAATGATATACATATAAGAGGAAATGTTCTTACAGGAGTAACTGTTATTTCACAAAAGGGCTCTATTATTGTGGATGGATATGTTGAGCAGGCGCAGCTTTCAGCAAAGGGCAATATAGTTCTTAAGAATGGTATGCAGGGAAATGGCAAAGGCACTATTGAAGCAGGCGGATCTGTTAAAGGCAAATTTTTTGAGCGTGTACGTATAAAATGTAAAGGTGATGTAAACGCTAACGCCATTATGAATGCAGATATTGAATCAGGTCAGGACATAATAGTATCAGGCAAATATGGTATTATTATTGGAGGAATGGTGTCAGCAACAAGGTATATAAGTGCTAATATTATAGGAAATATGTCAGAAGTGAGGACTATAATAAAAGGCGGCGTTGATGGTGATTTGTTCGCTATGCTTTCCCAGTGTGAGAGAACTAAAGAAGAGTGTGATAAGGAGCTTAAAAAAGCATCAGAGACACTTGAGAAAATGCAGATTCTTATTGAAAAGACCGGACGTAATGATTTGTTGCAGCAGAAGATGGTAGTAATGCGCAGGAAAATTGAGTTAGATACACAAAGCAATGAGCTTATGAAACGTCAGCAGGAAATAGTTGAAGAGATGGGTAAGGCTAATCTTTCAAAGGTAACAATAGCAAAGGTAGTATATCCAGGAACTGTTATAAGTATAAATGGTGTAAAGGTAATTGTTGATGAAGAAAATCATCATGTTGAATATTCAAGACGTGGTTCGGGAATTATTGTATATAATATCGGAGAATAGAACTGAGTACATGTTACTGTTCGCTTCGTTACCGATAACGAGTACATTGCATTTGTCGATAATTGCGGCGAATAGTTATTGATGATTATCAGGAGGTAGTGTAAGATGGATTTTGAAGCTGAATTGGCAAAATTTCAGCCAAGCTTAGATATAGAGCAGGCAGAGGATGCAATATATGGGAACAGTACAACAGATGTTACTGATTTGATTCAAAGCATATTAAGCCATAAAGCAACAAATACTGTAGCGGCGGCTACCCCGGTCCCGGCTCCGACCGCAGCTGATACCTCAGCAGGTGCAAAGACTATAGAGTGGGTGGAAGAATCATGAATTGTCCAAGATGTAATGCAACAGTAGCATTCAGAAAGAACAGGTGTGACAGTTGTGGACAGGATTTAAGGGACTACCGCAGGATTGTCAGCTTGTCAAACATAAATTATAACAGGGCATTAGGGCAGGCTAAGATAAGGGATTTGTCAGGAGCTGTAACATCACTTAGACAGAGTTTACAGATTAATAAACTTAATACTAATGCAAGAAATCTGCTTGGGCTTATATATTATGAGGAAGGAGAGATTGTATCTGCATTAAGCGAATGGATTATCAGCAAGCATTTTCAGGAAAGTGACAATGATGCGGATATGTATATTAATGAACTACAGGCCAATCCAAGTAAGCTTGAAATGTACAGCCAGATGATAAAGAAATATAATTCTGCGTTGTTTTCAGCACAGCATGGTGATGAGGATATGGCGATTATACAACTTAAAAAAGTTGTAAATATGAATCCCAAGTTTATACGTGCCAATCAGTTGTTAGCTCTTTTGTACATGATGACAGACAGAAAAGATAATCGTGCAAGAGCGAAGAAGCTTCTTAAAAATATAGCAAAAGTAGATGTAACAAATACTACTACTTTGAGGTATATGCAGGAGCTTTCAGATGTGCATGTTAAATCTGATAGTGAGCCAAAAGCTCAGACAAAGAAGAAAGCACCTGTAATTACAGAAGCAGATGCTTATAAGACTATTACTCCATATAAGGAGGAGAGACCATCAGTTCTTCCGTTTGTTAATGTACTTATAGGTATAATAATAGGGTTAGCGGTTATGTACTGCCTGATTATACCTCATATGAGGTCAAATGAAGCCGATAATGCTAATGATAATTTTAAAGCATATAGTGAAAATCAGGCGGCGGCAGACAGTGATGCAGCAACATTAAGGAACCAAAATGAAACACTTCAGGCAAAAATTGATGAGCTTGAGGATGAGATTGATGAATTAAATGGCAGTAATAGTAAAAGTGGGGAATCAGTACTTGATGTATATGATGATATCTTTAATGCGGTAAATGCCTATATAGAAAAAGATGGTAAAAAAGCGGCTGAGATTTTATTAAATATTGATAGTGAAAGCCTTTCGAGTGATACAGCAAAGAAGATGTATAAGAAAATTGCGAGTGCTTCATTTGAGGAAGCAAGTACTAAGGCATATGAGGAAGGCAGAGATGCGTATAACGGTGAAGGTGATTATGCAGGAAAGAGGGATTATGATAAAGCGATAGAAATGCTTGAACAGTCACTTGAGTATAATCCAGACAATACGGATGCGATGTATTTCCTTGGAAGAACATATCAGCAGATGTCGAAACCGAAAAAAGCGAAATCATACTACGACAAGATAATTAATGATTATCCTGATTCTCCGCGTGTTGCAGAGGCTGGAAGCAGGCTGCGTGAATTGGGACAATATACACAATAAAGAAAAGATGAAGACAGTACCCTGTCAGAATTATTTTTATAGTATTCTGGCAGGGTACTTTTTGTTGTTTATGCGACCATGTTTGGTGCGAGAGTTTCGCAAGATAAACTTTTTGTTTTATTCAAATATAAATTTAGGAGGGTTGTAATGTTAGGTGAAGAATTTCCAATAGGTTTTCATTATGAAATATATAGAAATTGCCTGATTGTATATATTACTCAGGATTTAGATCATCATGCAGTTACTTTTTTAAGAGAACGTTCGGACAAGCTTATTGATGCAGGTGACGTTAAACATGTAGTTTTTGATTTTAAAGATGTAGATTTTATGGATAGCTCAGGAATAGGATTGATTATGGGTAGATATAGAAAAGTTATGTTTCTGGGAGGAAGGGCATTAGTTTCTAATGTTGGCAGAAGTGTAGACCGTATATTTAAGATTTCAGGTTTATATAAAATAATTGAAAAATACGATACGCCTGAGGAGGCTCTCAAGGCTTTGGAGGTTAAACATGAAAGTTATATTTGAAAGTTGTTCTGAAAATGAAGCATTTGCAAGGACGGTAGTTGCGGCATATATTACAAGATTAAATCCTACACTTGAAGAAATGTCAGATGTAAAGACTGCCGTATCTGAAGCTGTAACCAATAGTATAATACATGGATATAGGTGTGGAGATGGAACTATAGAAATGGAATGTAATATACATAATAATGAAATTGAAATTATTATAGAAGATTTTGGAGCAGGTATAGAAGATATCGAGAAGGCAATGGAGCCATTATATACAACAAGACCTGAGTGGGAACGTTCAGGTATGGGATTTGCCTTTATGGAAGCTTTTATGGACGAGCTTTGTGTAAAATCTGAACCAGAAAAGGGGACAAAAATTTCCATGAAAAAAAAGATAGGAAGCTAGGAGACATATGTGCAGATGGATACAATAGAATTATTGAAGGAAGCACGTGAAGGGGACAGGGAGGCAAGAAATAGAATTGTTGAAGAAAATGTAGGTCTTGTGTGGAATATAGTAAAAAGATTTTTAGGCAGAGGATATGATTCTGATGATATTTTTCAAATAGGCTGTATAGGGCTTATAAAAGCGATTGATAATTTTGACATGCAGTATGGCGTAAAATTTTCTACATATGCTGTACCTATGATAACAGGAGAGATAAAGCGATTTTTGCGTGATGATGGAATGATAAAAGTCAGCAGGACACTTAAGGAAAATGGCTGGAAGATAAAAAAAGCGGCAGAAAGCCTTAATCAGGAGCTTGGAAGAAATGCAACAGTTAATGAGATTGCAGCAGTAACAGAGCTTAAAGCAGAAGATATTGTACTTGCTCTTGAAGCTAATAGTGAAGTAGATTCAATCTACAGGACAGTGTACCAATCTGAAGGCAAGGATATATATATGGTAGACCAGATAGTAAATGAGCATCAGGATGAGGAAAAGCTTTTAAATCATATGTTTCTTAATGAACTCTTAGACACTCTTAATGAGCAAGAAAGACAACTGATTGAATACAGATATTATAATGATATGACACAGACAGCAATAGCAGAGAAACTTGGAATAAGTCAGGTTCAGGTTAGCAGGATGGAAAAAAAGATTTTAAAATGTATGAGAGAAAGAGCAAAATACTGACTAAAAAATGTATATTAAAAAAATTACAAGCCATACTAAGTACAACAAAAATTAATTTGGAGGATAATATGAAAAGAAATAGAGTATGGCTTATTGCTGTTGTACTTGGGATAATGCTTATAACGTCTGTATTTTATGTGACAAGCCGTAATGCAAGAGTTGAGTATGTTAATGGCAGAATGGTTGAAAGAAATACAGACAAGCCAGATGATACAAATATGGCCGCATTTAGTTTCACACATGGCAAATTATATGATTAGCCTATTGTCTGTATTAAAATACTAATCTATTAAGGAATGAGGTATATAAATGAAAGATGGGGTTGTATATTTAAAGGCAGACCAATGTACACAGGTAGTAAATAAGAAAGTTACATTAAACGATGTGGCTGAAATATATTCTAGTGATAATAGTGTTTTAAAAGAAACAGGCGATATTATTCTCTATACCTTTAAAGGGGATAAGAATGAAAAAACAGTATTTTCGGTGATGAAAGTTATTTGCATGATACAAAAGATATATCCTGATATTACTGTTGAAAATATAGGAGAGACAGATTTTATAGTTGAATATAAGATGCCTCAGGCTCCACAGAAATGGCTTGAATATTTAAAACTTGCAGCAGTGTCGCTTATAGTATTTTTTGGTGCAGCATTTACTATTATGACATTTAATACAGATGTGAGTGTTGGAGAGGTATTTAATGATTTCTATTATCTTGTAACAGGAGTGCATAAGTCAAATGGTTCAGTGCTTGAGATAGCCTACAGTATAGGTATTCCTATAGGAATACTTGGATTTTATAATCATTTTAAGAGTATCAAGATTCATAATGATCCTACGCCTATTCACATGGAGATGCGTACCTATGAAGATGATATGAATAATGCAATAATCAAGGATGCATCAAGAGAAGATACAATCATAAAGTGATTGTTATATTTATTAAGGTTGAATTGTAACTATATTATGAGAAGGAGTTTGAAACAATAATATGGATATAATAAGTATTTGGCAAAACATTATTTTGGCAGTTATAGGTTTTGCAGGAGGTATAGCTGTAGCAGGAGGAACATTTGCTCTTATAACTATACTTGGGATTGTACCAAGACTTATAGGAAAAACCGGACTTGCATGTGATGTTTATAAAATGGAAACTGCTATTGCACTTGGTGGTACTGTGGGAAGCTTGATATCCGTATATCATTTCAAGGTGCATATAGGTATAGTAGGTATGGTTATAGCAGCTATATTTGCAGGAATATTTGTTGGGGCTCTTTCAATGTCACTTGCAGAAAGTCTTAAAGTAGTGCCGGTTTTATTTCAGCGTTTAAAAATGCAGATGGGATTGCCGATAATTGTAGTAATGCTTGCGATAGGCAAGGCGCTTGGCACATTTTATCAGCTTTTTATATGTGGTGGCTCATAATTTATAGAGGTAAAGTCAACAGGGATATCTCATGCTTGATTTTGGAATATTAATAAGGAGGCAGATATGCAGGAAAAGGATAGAGATAATCCGGGAATAGAAGAAATATTAAACGAAAAAGACAGCAATTTGCAAAAGAAAAAGTATAACGAATATGTAAAAAATATGACGCCAAAGGCAAATGGCTTTTTAAATTGTGGCAAAGCATTTTTGGTAGGCGGCTCAATATGTCTTTTAGGAGAAATATTTACAGAAATATATAAATCACTTGGTAATGGCGACAAACTTGCGGGATTATACAGTACAATGACACTTATCGGATTAAGTATTATACTTACAGGCTTTAATGTATATCAAAAGCTTGGACAGTTTGCAGGGGCAGGAAGTATAGTACCAATAACCGGATTTGCTAATTCGGTTGTATCACCGGCAATAGAATTCCAGGCAGAGGGAGATGTATTTGGTGTTGGCTGTAAGATTTTTTCAATAGCAGGGCCGGTAATATTGTATGGTATATTTAGCTCATGGATACTTGGAATGATTTATTGGATTTATACAATTTTCGCATAAATATGCAAAAATTGTAACAAATAAACAAAAATTAGGGGATAATTCGCGAAAATCCTTGACAAATACTTGTAATAAGGGTATAAATAGACATGTAGGTTTTTACGGAAATATTTTATGAGGAGGATTTATCCATGAACAAGACAGAGTTAGTAACAGCTATGGCAGAGAAAGCAGAGCTTTCTAAGAAAGATTCAGAAAAAGCATTAAAAGCTTTTATTGATGTTGTAACAGAAGAATTACAGAAGGGTGAGAAAATTCAGTTAGTTGGATTTGGTACATTTGAAGTAGCTGAAAGAGCTGCAAGAGAAGGCAGAAACCCATTAACAGGTGAGAAGATGCAGATTAAAGCTTCTAAAGCTCCTAAATTTAAAGCAGGTAAGGCTTTAAAGGATGTTGTTAATAAGTAATTTTGTTTATGGTAATGCTGGAGGCTGCCGTTAGGCGGTCTCTTTGTTTCTTTATAGAAAACTCTTCGTTTTTATAAAGAAACAAAGCTTTGCTTTGGAATAAAAAGCTTTGTATGGATTATACAACAGCGAAAAGGAGGAAAAGATATTATGCGACTTGATAAATATCTTAAGGTATCACGCCTCATTAAAAGAAGACCAATGGCAAATGAAGCATGTGATACAGGAAGGGTTTTAGTTAATGGTAAGGTTGCCAAAGCGTCATATAATGTTAAGGTTGGAGATATCATAGAAATAACCTTTGGCAACAGACAGCTTAAGGCAGAGGTTTTAAGCCTTGAGGAGACATATAATAAAGATGAGGCTAAAGGACTATATAAGGAACTTTAATAAAAAATGCATAAACTATAAGCTTTCTTCATATATTGTGATATGGTTATTTATAGGAAACGTCATAAGAAAAAATTTATTACGTTTCCTATAGTTATAATATCATATTAATAATACACGAATATGAAGGGAGCTTTTTTTATGGAAGAGAGAAGAACTGAAGAGAGGCAGCATAAGGTTCATAAGGTATATCTAAATGGCAGGCGTACTGCTGTATTATCAGGAGTCAGAGATGTTCTTTCATTTGATGCAAAAGAGGTTTACCTTGAAACTGAGCAGGGAATACTTCTTATAAAAGGTGATGAGCTTCATGTCAACAGACTGTCACTTGAAAAGGGTGAAGTTGATGTAGATGGAAGAATAGATAGTTTTGCATATTCAGATAAGGAAGAACCAGTAAAGAAGGCAGCATCATTTCTTGGGAGGATGTTTCAGTGAGTGAGATAATTCATGGACAGGTTATTTTTTTGATTGTAACCTTGTGCAATGGAATGGCTCTTATGTTTTTTTATGAAACACTAAGATTATTAAGGTGGGTTTTCAAACATGGAAGTATAAGTATATGGATTGAAGATATCTTATATTGGGGTATAGCTTCAATACCAACATTTTACATATTTTTTATATATAATGATGGTAATATAAGATGGTATGGACTGCTTATGCTTTTAATAGGAGCATTTCTATATGAAATGGGGCTTAGCAGACCTGTGAGAAGATTTCTTGTAAAAATATTTGGAAAGCATAGGCCATATTTACTTAAGAAATTGATTATAAAAATTAAGACGAAAATTAAAAAAAGTAAAAAAGAGAATAAATAAGAGTGTACAGGATTGAAAATTTTGCCCAAATAGTGTATATTAGAAAGACCATTAAAATACATGACGAAAGGAGGTTTTTATGGCTCATAAAGTTCGGCGGAGGAGCAAAAAGAGGATAAGCCGTTTTACGAAGTTTGGAATTGTTGTACTTTGTCTTGTTATTTGTGGTACACTTATTTATAAAAGCAATGTTTTAAATGAACAGCGCAATGAGTATTCAAAGCAGATATCGCAACTGCAAAAGGAGAAAGAAGAGGCTATTAATAAGGCAAAGGAACTTGAGGATTATGAGAAATATGTTAAGACAGATGAATTTGTTGAAGAAGTTGCAAGGGACAAGCTGGGGCTTGTATATAAAGACGAAGTAATATTTGAACCTGATTCTTAATTTCATATGGAACAGTACGCCAACAAGTTTTTATAATAAAAAGTTCTTGTTGGCGTATTATTTTATTGATATTATTTGTCGTCATATAGAAAAGTAATGCTTTATTTATAGAAAAGAAAATTTTTTATATAGTTACCTTAGATTTGACAAAATATGCAAAGATAGTTTTTTATACTGTGCAATCATAAATGTTACTGGCAGGATGAACAGTAACTCATAAATTATTATGGAAGGGAACGAGGTAAACTATGGAACGTATACAGAAAAGTATGATTGTACAGATTATTTTAGGGTTTTTATTGGGGAGAGTTGGTATTTTTGGGCTAAATCCAATAGGAATTTCTTATTTTGCAGCGGGTTTTACTGAAGGTGGCAGCATTTTTTTTGTGGCAGTGGCAATATTTTTAGGTATGGTTAGCAGTATGCAGCTGGAAACGGCAGTATGTGGTGCAATGGTTATGTTAAGTCTTTTTCTTTTTGCAGATATTCTTGACAAAAGGGGAATACATATAAAAGTAGGACATGCTGCAATAATTTCTTCGGTGTCATCTGCTGTTTTGTGGCTGATTCAGTTATACATAACTCCATACAGCAGTTATAATATGTTTTTAGCACTTTTTAGTAGTATTCTTATAATTACATTTACAAGAGTTTTTTATGATGGTATACATTTTCTACTGTATCATGCAGGCAGTCAAAGTCCTGATAATGAAGAAATGATAAGCATTATTATTATTGGGGCATTGGCGGTCTGGGGGCTTCCAAAACTTGTTGTGGCAGATATATCATTGTTTATGGTTTCCCTATATTTCATGATACTTTTTATGGGATATTGTTTTGGTATGGGTGCAGGTGCAGTATCAGGTGCAGCGGCAGGTATTATTCTTGCTTTAAAGGGAGAGCCATCAGAGTTAATAGGTATAATGTCACTTCTCGGCATATGTGCCGGGATGTTTAAGAGTCAGGGGCGTCGATGGGTATTATCTGTTTTTTTGGTGACTGCAATAGCACTTGATTATATGATTGAAGATGGTTTTATTAATTTAGGCAGAATAAAGTCAGTTGCTGTAGCAGAGATTATTATGTTTAGTATTCCGCCTGATTATTTAGAAAAACTTTGCAAAGCAGGAAATATTGTTGATAAAGCAGGTATACAGGATATGATGAAGAAAAGGCTTGGAGGGTTTTCGAGTGCGTTTTATAAACTTTCCGGTACTCTTCTTGAAAAGACAGAGGACAAGTTTAAAATGAATAATCATGATATACGTCAAATGATGAATGATATGTCTTTAAAAGTATGCAGCGGGTGTGAAAATAGTGAAAACTGTATGGGACAAATAGCGTTGTGTAAACCTGAAATTTTTGATACATTTGCTATTGCACAGGAACAGGGATGTATAGCAGCTGAGCAGATGCCAGAAGAATTTTTAAACGAGTGCATACATTCTGATATGTTTCTTTCAGAGGCCAATCAAACATTGCGTATGTTTAAATCCGTTATGGGATTTCACAATCGTATGGCGGAGAGCAGGCGTGTGATGGCTGGTCAAATGAAAGAAGTTGGTGATATGGTACAATGTCTTGCAGATGATATGCCACAGATAAGAGATTTTTCAGCAGGAGTAGAAGAGAAGATTTTATCTGCGCTAAAAGGAAGACGTGTTATAGCAAAGGATATATTTGCATATACAAAGCAAGATGGCAGACTTGAGATAAGTATGCAAGCCAGAACCGGAAGAGGGCGTCTGGTGACTTCTTCGGAAGTAGCAAAAGTGCTTTCGCAGGTTCTTGAAAAAAGTATATGTCCATCAGAAGAGTCAAGAAATGTATTGTCAACAGAAATGAGGGAGTTTATATTTCAAGAGGATACACCACTTTATACAGTTACCGGAGTTGCAAGGACTCCAAGAGATGGTGAGAAAGTTTCAGGTGATACTTTTTCGTGTATTTCACTTCCGGGAGGGGAGTTTCTTATGGCGCTTTCTGATGGAATGGGAAGTGGCAGTGAGGCTATGGAGGAGAGCAGGACTGTTATAGAGCTTCTTGAGCAGATGACAGAAGCAGGTTTTTCTCATGGTTCAGCTATACGGCTTATTAATTCCATGTATATGACAAGAGAAACCGAGGAATGTTATGCAACAGCAGATATTGTTATTTTAAATTTATTTAAATCTAATATGTGTTTTTTAAAGAATGGTGCATGCGCAACATATTTAAGACATAAAGATAAAGTTATGATGATTGAGGGGCAGACACTTCCGGTAGGTGTAGTAAGTGAAATAGATTCATATATGGGAAAGGTTGAAATATCTGATGGAGATTATGTTATAATGATGACAGACGGTGTGTCAGATTGTTTTGAAGAAGATGGCAATACATTGTCTGATTATCTAAAAGAATGTGATATTGTCAATCCACAGGAAATGGCAGGACACATTCTTGATGAGGCTGTAAGAAGAAATGATGGAAGCATTATAGATGATATGAGCGTAATTGTTGCGGGTATATGGAAACGGGAAAAAAGTCGTGTATTATAAGCACAGATATATTAAAAAAGTGTTTTTGTATTATAAACAGTACAGCTTTAAATAGTAATATCATTGGAGGATACATATGAATAAAAGCATTTGCAATAAGGTGAAAATGTTTATTGATAAAAATGGTTTAATAAATAATGGGGATAAAATAGTGGTAGGAGTATCAGGCGGAGCAGATTCAGTGTTTCTGTTTATTATACTTGCAGGGCTTGTCAATGAGTATGGGATTGAGTTATGTGCAGTACATGTCAACCACGGGATACGTGGGGAAGGGGCATTGCATGATGAGAATTATACTGTGGATTTTGTCCAAAGACTTGGGTTTAAATGTTATGTGTTTAATACTAATATAAAGGAAATGGCGGCAAGTAATAAACTTACAGAAGAGGAGGCGGGGCGAAGATACAGATATGAGTGTTTTGAAAATGTGAGAAAAGAGCTTGGATATGATTTAATAGCAGTAGCACACCATCAAGATGATGAAGCGGAAACGGTTTTGTTTCAGATGATAAGAGGCAGCAGTATCAGGGGATTAGGAGGAATGAAGCCTAAAAATGGATGTATTATAAGACCACTGCTTGGAATACGGAGAAGTGAAATAGAAAATGCACTTAAAGAAGAACACATATCATATTGTATTGATGTGACTAATAATAGTGATGATTATGCCAGAAATAAGATAAGACATCATATTCTGCCTTATATAATCGAGAATATACAGCCTGCTGCAGTCGGACGGCTTGCATCTGCAGCAGGATATTTAAGGGATATATCTGATTATATAGACAGGCAGGCTGAGAAAGTGTTTAAAAACATAGTTATGGTTGAAGAGGATGTATGTACAGTTGACGCATACAGACTTATTAGGGAGGATATTGTAATACAGCGTGAAATATTTGTTTGTATGATTGAAAGCCTGTCAGGCAGCCGTAAGGACATTACAGCAAAGCATATAGATATGCTTACAGATATTTTAGCGGGGCAAAGCGGCAGACGCATAAATCTTCCGTATGGAATATGCGCAGGACGTGATTATAATAATATATGGCTGAGAGTATTAAAACAGCAAAATTCATTAAGTAATGATATAGTGCAAATAAGTGTACCAGGTATGGTATGTATTGAATATATTGATGGTATCAGACATAATATTTTATTTGAAAAGGTAAATAGAGACAAATTGTCTGCAAGTATTGTAAAAAATTACTGTACTAAGTGGTTCGATTATGATAGAATTAAAGTTATGCCACAGTTTAGGCATCCGGCAGCAGGAGATTATATGTGGCTTAAGCAGGATGGCATGGAAAAAAAGCTTAGCCGCATACTTATAGATAGTAAGATACCAGCAGATGACAGAAAAAAGCTATGGGTTCTTGCAGAAGGAAGACATATTTTGTGGGTACCAGAGCTTGGCAGATGTAGTGCTTATTATTATGTAACAGATGAAACAAAAGAAGTATTTACGGCAGATGTAGATGTGAACAGTGGTAAGTAATATTGTAAGATACAAAAAGGAAGGTGGATAATTATGGGAGAAATTGTACATGAGATGATATCACATAAGGAGATTTCAGACAAGATTGACAAGATGGCAGCACAGATTAACAAAGATTATGAAGGAAAGACAATTCATCTGATATGCATACTAAAGGGCAGTGTATTTTTCTTTAGCGAACTTGCGCAAAGGCTTACTGTACCTGTGACAATAGACTTTATGGCAGCGTCAAGCTATGGGAATTCTACAGAAAGCTCAGGGAAGCTTACAGTTAAGAAGGACCTTGATGAAATGATTGAGGGGCTTGACTGTATAATCGTTGAGGATATAATAGATTCGGGGCTTACATTAAGCCTTACTAAAAAAATACTTGCTGCAAGAAATCCGGCAAGTCTTAAAGTATGTGTACTTTTAGATAAGCCGGATAGAAGAGAGGTTAGTATGGAAGCTGATTATACAGGGTTTGTAATACCAGATAAATTTGTAGTAGGGTATGGTCTTGATTATGCGCAGAAATACCGTAATCTGCCATATATAGGGGAGCTTGAGTTTATAGAGGACTAAATTGATGTGAAGGAGATTTATTCATGAAGAAACAGATGAAGACAGCAGGACTTGGATTTTATTTGCTTATACTTGTAATTATATTTATTGCAGTCTACGCATCAGGAGCATTGAATCAAAGTTCTTCGGGTTCATACAATATCAATACTTTAAGAGATGATCTTGCAGATGGGAAAATTATTTCATTGGACATTCTTCCGAATCAGGAGGTGCCAACAGGTGAAGTAAGTGTTGTATTTGACACTGGCAAAACAGTAAATTTTTTCGTATCTGATGTTAAAGAGGTTGAGGAAAGTATAGAAGGATATGACAATCTAAAAGACAAGTATGTAATGCATGATATACAAAAAACGTCATGGATTATTACTACACTGCTTCCATATGGTCTTGGAATAATAGCTATTTTCTTTCTATTTTCATTTCTTTCAGCACAAACAGCGGGAGCAGGCGGAAGTAATGCTAAAATGATGAATTTTGGCAAGAGTCGGGCGCAGCGTATAGATCCTGATGAGCAGCATTCAAAAAGATTTAGTGATGTGGCGGGACTTAAGGAAGAAAAGGAAGAACTTGAGGAGATAGTAGATTTTCTTGCCAATCCTGCTAAATATACAGAAGTTGGTGCACGTATACCAAAGGGAATCATCCTTGTAGGCCCTCCTGGTACAGGTAAGACGCTTCTTGCAAAAGCAGTTGCGGGAGAAGCAGGTGTTCCATTCTTTAGTTTGTCTGGTTCTGATTTTGTTGAGATGTTTGTCGGAGTTGGTGCATCACGTGTAAGAGATATGTTTGCAGAAGCAAAGAAGAACGCACCTTGCATAGTATTTATAGATGAGATTGATGCTGTTGCACGTAAGCGTGGTTCAGGACTTGGAGGCGGACATGATGAGCGAGAACAAACCTTGAATCAAATGCTTGTTGAGATGGATGGATTTGGTATCAATGAGGGAATAATAGTTATGGCTGCTACAAACCGAGTAGACATTCTGGACCCTGCAATACTTCGTCCGGGACGTTTTGACAGGCGTGTGGCAGTTGGACACCCGGATGTAAAAGGACGTGAGGAGATACTTGATGTACATGCCAAGGGTAAGCCGCTTAGTGATGATGTAGATTTAAAGGCTATTGCACGCACAACAGTAGGATTTACAGGTGCGGACCTTGAAAATCTTCTTAATGAGGCTGCTATTGCGTGTGCCAGGGGCGGACGAAAGTTTATAGAGCAGGAAGATATCAGCAAATCATTTATAAAGATAGGTATAGGCAAGGAAAAGAAGAGCAAGATTATATCAGAAAAAGATAAAAAGATTACAGCATATCATGAAGCTGGTCATGCAATTTTATTTCATATACTTCCTGATGTAGGACCTGTCCATATGGTGTCTATCATACCTACAGGTTCAGGGGCAGCAGGTTATACTATGCCGCTGCCTGAAAGAGATGAGATGTTTATGACAAAGGGCAAGATGCTTCAGGATATTATAGTAAGTCTTGGCGGACGTATAGCCGAATCAATAATTTTTGACGATATTACAACAGGAGCATCTCAGGATATTAAGCAGGCTACAAAGACGGCAAAGGCTATGGTTACAAAGTATGGTTTTTCAGAAAATATAGGTATGATAAACTATGCTGATGAGGACGAAGTGTTTATAGGTCGGGATTTTGGGCATACAAGCAGAGGCTATAGTGAAGATGTGGCAAAGACTATCGACAGCGAAGTCAAAAGAATAATGGACGAGTGCTATTATAAAGCCAAGGGAATACTTGAGGAATATATTGATGTGTTGCATACATGTGCAAAACTGCTTCTTGAGAAAGAAAGAATTGACAGATTTGAATTTGAGTCGCTATTTGCACCTGACTTATTGGAAGATAAGAGCACAGCATCAAATATTGGTGAAGCAAAAGACAATAGTGATAGTGACGGAGAATAGAAAAAGATATTTGTAATATTGCACAAAAAAAAAATAAAAATTTGTACATGTTTGTGCACACTTAAAATGAGAGCATTGTTATACTAATACACGTAAACCCCAATACATTATATAGTTTTTGCTACACCCCATAAGTAACAAAAATACCTTCTCCGAAATGGGAACCGTTAAAAACGGTTCCCATTTTACTTTGCATAAATGTTTCCAAGCGGAATTATTATTGACCTGTAAACATGCAAATGGTATAATAGATTATGTCTATATTTTAATTAATGAGAGAGGAAAAGATTATGGCACTATTACAAGATTGGAGAGAATACGCATATGGCGTAGATATTAATTCAAAAGCAGGAAAGGCTATTTGGGATAAATATTTTAAAGAGGAAAAGGTTATATATGAACAGCTTCTTGCAGAGCCTGACAATGTTGTGAGTGGCACAGTAAAAGAACTTGCTGAAAAGTATAATATGGATTTGACATACATGGTTGGCTTTCTTGATGGTATTAATGAAAGTCTGAAAGAAGCAAACCCAATTGAGGATATGACAGAGGACACACAGGTTAAACTTGATATAGATTTGGAAAAACTTTATTATAATATGGTTGAAGCTAAGGCAGAGTGGCTTTATAATATGCCTGAATGGGACAAGCTTCTTACCGCAGAGCGCAGAAAAGAGCTTTATCTGCAACAGAAGAAGTCAGGAACTATTGTAAAAGATAAGAAAGTAGGAAGAAACGATCCATGTCCATGTGGAAGCGGCAAGAAATATAAAAGGTGCTGCGGAGCTAATTTGTAATATCTTTGTTTCTTTTTACTGGTTTGTACATTGGACGGAGGTGCACAAAGTGGTTGATAACATTGAACAATATGAACAAAGAATGAAGCGTTATATGACACTGTTTCAGGTGCCGGAGGACATGGTCTTTTTTTTTGAAAAGGACGGGCGCATTTGTGAGCGCAATTTATTAGTTTCTAAGCAGCTTGATTATGAGGAAGATGAAGAACTGTATATTCAGGACATATTTCGTTCAATCATGAAACTAAAAGATGGTAAGATTACACTTTGCGCAAAGCCCATTGGTGAACGGTTTGAGACTGTTGCATATAGAAAAAACCATACATGTATTACAGTAGGTGCATATGTGTTTTTGCTAAAAGAAGATACAGGCTGTTATGGCATGTGTTATGCACGTAATATTGCGATGCAAAAAAAGGCTACTAAAGAATTGATTTCAGCAAAGGCTGAGGTTGAAGAGGTCAATAAAGAGCGCAATGAACTTGTTGCCAATGTTACACACGAGCTTAGGACGCCCGTAAATGGAGTAATGGGGCTTGCACAGAACCTGCTTGAGACTGAACTTACTTCTGAACAGAGAGATTCTGTTGAGGTCATTAAACAGTGCTGCTCCAATATGATAAAGATTATTAACAATATATTGGATTATTCAAAGCTTCAGGCAGGCAAATTTACATTGGAGATTCGAGAATTCAGTTTTCATGAAATGTTAGATAAGCTGGTAAAGATGAATACTCCGCAGATAGAAGAAAAGGGACTTAAGTTTATCTGTAATGTTTCAGAGGATATCCCCAATATGATGATAGGAGATGAGCTGAGACTTACACAGATTTTAAATAATCTTTTGTCTAATGCGATTAAATTTACATCTGTAGGTCAGATAGTTGTAAATGTTATAAAAACAATAGACCTTGCAGATGAGTTTGAGCTGTTTTTTATGGTTATTGACTCAGGAATAGGAATTGCAGAAGAAGAAATGGATAAGCTGTTTAAAAGCTTTTCGCAGGTAGATGCTTCTATTACGAGACGTTTTGGCGGCACAGGTCTTGGGTTAAACATTGTTAAGAATCTTGTCGATATGATGGATGGTAATATAAATGTTGAAAGCGAGAAGGGAAAAGGCAGTACATTTTCATTTTCAGTGCGCATGAAGAAAGCAGTTTCAGAAGATGCAAAAACTGAAGAAAATAAAGAAAATACAAGCTCGTATTTGTTTAATTTAGGAAATGTAACAAAAGATGAAGAAGATGGAAGTAAGATATATAAGCTTGGTTCTGATGAAAATATAAAAGAGATTAATGAGAATATGGAAAAGCTTGTTATCTGTATAGAGATGGAAAACTGGGACAGAGCAAATACATTTGCAGAGAATGTAAAGCAGCTTGTAGCAGAGGATACTATGAACCTTAAGAGAAAGGCTTTCAGACTTCAAATGACAGTAAGAAAAGGTGCACATGAGGCAGCTATTGAACAATATGAGGAGCTAAAAAAAGCAATAAATGAATATTTTGACTTATAAAGATAAACAAAGATTTTTTAAGTAAAGGTGGTGAAATGTTTGGCAAAGAACACATCAATACAACAAGTCCCTAATATTCTGATTGTAGATGATGTGCCTACTAATCTGGTAATATTGTCAGAAATGATTAAATCTGTGGGATATACACCACGACCTGTTACCAGTGTAAAACAGGCACAGGCTGCAATACGCCAAAAGACACCACAGCTTATTCTGCTTGATATTTCGATGCCTGATATAGATGGATTTGAATTTTGTTCTATGCTAAAAGCAGATGTAAGAACAAGGGATATACCTATTATATTTATTTCAGCATTTGATTCAGTCGAAGATAAGATAAAGGGATTTAAAGTTGGAGCGGTTGATTATATATCAAAGCCTTTTGAAAAAGAAGAGGTTATATTAAGACTTAATACAC
>CAMWXG010000028.1 GCA_947178155.1 uncultured Lachnoclostridium sp. | reverse complement strand
TATCTATATAGTAATATCCTTCGCTTATCATGGTTTTATAAAATTCAATCCCTATGGGTAATGGTTTTATATTATTCATGGTAATATTCCTTTCTTTGAATTATACTAATCCCCATTCTTTTTTTGCTTGTCTAATCATATGTATGTTGTATTACGAAAAAGGAATTCTTTGTTATCATGTTGCCAATATGGAGTAAATAATAATATTTTTTGAAGTGTTTATAACCAAAGAAGGCTGATACCTTTAATTATAACATTAGGTATCAGCCTTTTGCAAGTTTTTAATAAATGTTGGTTTTAGTCTGTATGATTAAAACCAACATTTTTAAAGAATTTTGCTTATGAGAAATAATTCTCATTTAATAAGCAATTCTTATCTTCTTTAAGTGCATAAAAATGCAGTTTTGCATTTTTTAGAAGCCGCCGCCACAGCAGCAGAGAAGAAGTAAAATCCAGATGATTGAACCACAGCCTGATTCTCCACATCCGCTGTTGCAGCCAAAGCCAAAGCCTGAGCCTGAACCGCCACCACAGCAGCTGCAAAGAAGAAGAAGGATAATTATCCAACTGCATCCATTTTCACCAGAACTACATCCACCACAATTTGTTGCTGCTAAATCACTCATAAAATCCTCCATTCTGTCGTGCTTGACGACAGTAAATTTATTTACAATCTTATATTATGCGCGGGGGCTTGGACAGTTTCCAATTATTTAAAAATTTTTTAAATAATTGGAAACCAGGGTTGATATTTTAAATGCCGGCAAATTTACCGGCATTTTTTGTGTGTTTATGAATCATGATGACAATTCATAGTTGTATAAGTAAAATAAGTAAATCTTTTCAATGACTTTATGCTTGTGCAAAATGTATGGATAATGTATAATAATATTTCCCATATTTTATAATGAATAGTGCAAATAGTAAGGCATTTTGGATTGATGCAAGAAATTAAAGATTGACAATAAGTCTATTTGGCATAATTATTATAGAAGAAATAGAAGATAATAATAGATAAAAGTAAATTAAGGTATTAAAGATAAAAGGAATTGAGGTAATTATGATTAAAACAATAAATAGAAAACTACACACATATACTCTTGCAGTACTCTGCATTTTTTTATGTTTTATGCTTTCGTCGTGTTCTTTTAACCAAAGGGACAATAATGTTGTAACTACACCAGCTAATAGTCCTGAAAATACAGACGGAGTGGAGAGGACAGCACTTACCGAAGAGGAAGCTATTGTTGCGGCTTCAAATTATATGAAGGATATGACTGTTGAAGAAAAGGTTGGACAACTTTTTGTTGTGAATTTGGAGCAGCTTGATACAAAGAAAGGGGATTATTTTGAGTGGAAGAGATGTACTAAACGTATGTTAAAGTCTATTGAGAAATACCACGTTGGGGGTGTTATACTTTTTTCCAGAAATATTGCAGGTAGAAAGCAGACAATTAATCTTGTAAGTAAGCTTCAGGAAGGCAGCAGTATACCTCTTTTTGTTACAGTAGATGAAGAGGGGGGAGAAGTTGCGCGTATAGGGGGAAATGAGAAGATGGGAACTACAGCATTTCCGACTATGGAAGAGATAGGTAATACAAAGGATGCAGATTATGTATATGATATGGGAAAAACTATTGGGAGTGAGATCAGGGAGCTTGGTTTTAATGTTGATTTTGCTCCTGTTGCAGATGTTAAGACAAGTGAGCTTAATCTTGAGATTGGTTCGCGTTCTTTTGGAGACAACCCTGATAAGGTGGCAGAGATGGTAACATCATTTGTAAAAGGGCTTCAATCACAAAATGTAAGTGCTACACTAAAACATTTTCCGGGGCAGGGGTCGTCAAATGGTGATACACATATTGACAGTGTGAATATAGACAGCAGCATTATGTGGCTTAGAAAGAATGATTTTGTACCGTTTGAGGAAGGAATTGAAGCTGGTGCAGATTTTGTTATGGTTTCTCATATTTCAGTAAGTAAGGTTACGGAAACATCACAGCCTGCAAGTATGTCGGAATTGATTATGGATACAATACTTCGTGAGGAGCTTGGCTTTCGAGGGGTAATAGTTACTGATGCGATGGATATGGCATCAATTACAAATTATTATACGTCAGCGGAAGCTGCTTATGGTGCTGTAAAGGGTGGAGCTGATATTGTGCTTATGCCGGCAAATCTTGATGAGGCATATAATGAGATATATACAAAAGTAAATGAGGGAAAGATTTCTATGGAAAGTCTTGATGAATCTGTTTTAAGAATACTGACTGTAAAATTTAAGCGTGGTATCATATAAGAATGAAAGTTTCCAAAAAAATTATTAGAAGGCTTGCGATTTTTCACGAAATGTTTATAATGTTAATTGGGATAGCTTTGTAGAATTAAAAATATAAATCCGGAGGATAAATGATGTCAGGTGTTGAAGAGCCTAAGCTTGGTGAAGAATGTGGAGTTTTTGGTATGTATGATTTAGATGGAAATGACGTGGCTTCTACCATCTATTATGGTCTTTTTTCTTTGCAGCACAGAGGACAGGAAAGTTGCGGTATAGCAGTAAGCCGTACAGATGGCCCGCCACGCAATTCAAATGTCTGCAAGGGGATGGGACTTGTAAACGAGGTCTTTGATGCGGAGGCTATTGAGAAGATGCAGGGTGACATAGGTGTAGGTCATGTGCGTTATTCTACGGCGGGGGCAAGTGTTGCTGAAAACACACAGCCTCTTGTGCTTAATTATATTAAGGGTACGCTTTCGCTTGCGCATAATGGTAATCTTATCAATGCAGTGGAGTTAAGGCAGAAACTTGAATTGAGTGGGGCGATTTTCCAGACAAGTATTGATTCAGAGGTGATTGCATACCTTATAGCAAGAGAGCGTTTAAATGTTGGTAAGGTAGAGGAAGCTGTAAAAAGGGCTATGGAGAAGATAAAAGGTGCATATTCTATTGTTATTGCAAGTCCTCGTAAACTTATTGGAGTAAGAGATCCTTTTGGTTTCAGACCGCTTTGTATAGGAAAGCGTGATAATGCCTATATAATTGCTTCAGAGAGCTGTGCACTTGATACTGTTGGAGCAGAGTTTATAAGGGATATTGAGCCGGGAGAAATTGTTACTATTACATCAGAAGGTATTAAATCTGATAAGAGCATGTCAGGAGATAAATGTGCAAAGTGTATTTTTGAGTATATTTATTTTTCAAGACCTGACAGTTATATGGATGGTGTATGTGTGTACAGTTCAAGGATTACTGCAGGAAAGATACTTGCACAGCAACACCCTGTGGATGCAGATATAGTGGTAGGTGTACCAGAGTCAGGCAATGCTGCAGCTATGGGATATGCTATGGAATCAGGTATTCCATATGGGACTGCTTTTATAAAGAATAGTTATGTTGGACGCACATTTATAAAACCAAAACAATCAGCACGAGAATCAAGTGTTATGGTTAAGCTTAATGTATTGCGTGAAGTTGTGAATGATAAAAGGGTTGTTATGATAGATGATTCCATTGTACGTGGAACTACAAGTGATCGTATAGTAAAGGCATTAAAAGATGCAGGAGCAAAAGAAGTGCATGTAAGGATAAGTTCGCCGCCATTTTTATATCCTTGCTATTTTGGTACAGATATACCATCAAGCCGTCAGCTTATTGCACATAATCATTCCATTGATGAGATATGTGAGCTGATAGGAGCTGATTCGCTTGGATATCTTGATATAAATCGTTTGGACGAGCTAATTGATGGTGATAAAGGGTATTGTAACGCATGTTTTTCAGGAAACTATCCATTAGATCCGCCAAAAGAGGATATACGGGGTGATTATGAGAAGTAGTGAATATTTTGTTAGTATATAGAGTATATGCATTAGCGATATAATTTATAAATTATATGTATCAATATACAGTAATATAGAATGGAGGATGTATGAGTAACGACAGATATATGAGTCCGCTTTCAGAGCGTTATGCAAGTAAAGAGATGCAGTATATTTTTTCGCCTGACAAGAAGTTTAGGACATGGAGAAAGCTTTGGATTGCACTTGCAGAGGCAGAAAATGAGCTTGGGCTTAAAAATGAGCAGGGTATGCCCGCTGTTACAAAGGAACAGATTGAGGAGTTAAAAGAACATGCTGATGATATCAATTATGATGTGGCAAAGGAAAGGGAGAAACTTGTAAGGCATGATGTAATGTCTCATGTATATGCGTATGGTGTGCAGTGTCCTAATGCTGCAGGTATTATTCACCTTGGTGCTACATCATGTTATGTGGGTGATAATACAGATATCATAATAATGACAGAAGCACTTAATCTTGTACGTAAAAAGCTTATAAATGCGATAGATGTACTTGCAAAATTTGCTGATAAATATAAAGAAATGCCTACACTTGCTTTTACTCATTTTCAGCCTGCACAGCCTACAACAGTGGGAAAGAGAGCGACACTTTGGATCCAGGAATTTATGATGGATTTAGAAGATATAGATTATGTACTTTCCACAATGAAACTTTTAGGCTCAAAGGGGACTACAGGGACACAGGCAAGTTTTATGGAGCTTTTTGATGGAGATGAAGAAAAGGTTAAGAAGCTTGATAAAATTATTGCTGGAAAGATGGGATTTAGTGAATGTTTTCCTGTGTCAGGACAAACTTATTCAAGGAAACTTGATACACGTGTGTTAAATGTACTTGCAGGTATTGCGGCAAGTGCGCATAAGTTTTCTAATGATATACGTCTTCTTCAGCATCTTAAAGAGATTGAAGAACCCTTTGAAAAGAATCAGATTGGTTCTTCAGCGATGGCATATAAGAGAAATCCAATGAGAAGTGAGAGGATTGCCTCATTGTCAAGATATATAATGTCAGATGTGACAAATGCTATGTATACATCAGCTTGTCAGTGGTTTGAACGTACACTTGATGATTCTGCTAATAAGAGGTTAAGCATTCCAGAAGGTTTTCTTGCGGCAGATGGAATACTTAGTCTTGTAATAAATGTTTCTGATGGTCTTGTCGTATATGATAAAGTTATTGAAAAACATCTAATGTCCGAGCTGCCGTTTATGGCAACTGAAAATATTATGATGGATGCAGTAAAGGCTGGCGGCAACAGGCAGGAGCTGCATGAACAGATACGAAAGTTCTCTATGGAGGCGGGAGAGAATGTTAAGAAGTATGGCAAAGAGAACAATCTTTTGGAACTGATTGCACAAGATGATAAGTTCCCAATGGGACTTGAAGAACTCAAATCTGCTATGAATCCTTCTAAGTATACAGGACGAGCTGCTTCACAGGTGTCTGAATATATAAGTGGGGTGGTAAAACCGGTTCTTGATGCCAATAAGGATCTTCTTGGAGTTGAAGCTGAAATAAATGTATAGTGTTAGTCTGTACCAATAAATATGCAGATATATTATTTATTGTTTTATGGGAAGAAGGGGGAAGCATGGCAGAAAAAAGAATTTTAATTACTAAAGCTATTAGTAATATGGTGCTTGCAGATGATGTGTATACGTTAGATAATCGTCTTGTTATATCAAAAGGAGCAGTTCTTACTGACGAGGTTATAGCGGCGCTTAAAGATTATTCAATTTTTGCTATACGTATTGTAGTAGAGGACGATGGAAAGACTCCAATTCTTAAGGAGGCAGAAAAAGTTGAAGATACACAGACAGAGGCTGATAAAAGTGAAGATGGGATGTCTGACTCATTTACCAATTCGGTTTCTGATATAATAGAGATTGGTGAGAATGGAGAACAGGAACAGTATTTTAGTCAGATAAGGGAGACAGAAGAATTTAAAGAATTTCACTCTTCATTTGTCGAAAGTGTTGAAGGTTTAAAAGAGGCTTTTAATAATGTTGTAATGAAGAATGAAGAAGTTGATTCAACGGGCATGCTTAATGATGTAAATAATGTAGTGTCAAAAGGACGCAACAGCCTTCACATACTTGATATGCTTCAGTGTATGCGTGGATATAATGATGTTACTTATGTGCATTGTTTAAATGTTGCACTTTTAAGTAATATGATTGGGCGTATTGTCTATCCTGATATGGATAAAGCAGAGCTTGATGTATTAACTCTTTCAGGGCTTCTTTGTGATATAGGAAAGATGCTTGTGCCAGAAGAGATTATAATGAAGAAAGGAAGGCTTACGCTTCCAGAGTATAATATAGCCAAAACACATGTATTTCATGGAAATAATATACTTAAAAGACTTAATCTGGATCCACGTATTGCTGAGGTTGCGATGCGGCATCATGAGAGATGTGATGGAAGCGGCTATCCCGGTGGGTATAGAAGAGACCAGATAGAAGAATTTGCAAGAATTGTTGCAATAGCTGATACATATGATGCGATGACTTCAGACAGGGTATACCGTTCTGCAATGTGTCCGTTTGATGTTATTCACATGTTTGAAAGGGAAGGGCTTGTTAAATATGATGCTGGTTTTCTGCTGCCTTTCCTTGAAAAAGCAGTTCAGGCATATATTAATACAAAGGTTAAACTTTCTACAAATGAGATTGGCAGGGTGATTATGATTAATCAGAAAGAATTTTCAAAACCTATTGTACAGGTTGGAGATGTTTTTTATGATTTGTCAGAAAATAGTTCAATTGTAATAAATCAGGTATTATTTTAAAAGTGCTGTATTAAGCAGCAGAATGGAGGACATTATGGTAACAGCGATTGTTGGAGCTAATTGGGGCGATGAAGGAAAAGGCAAGATTACTGATATGCTTGGAGAAGAGTCAGATATTATTGTCCGTTTTCAGGGCGGCAGTAATGCCGGACACACTATTATAAATGATTATGGAAAGTTTGCCTTGCATCTGCTTCCGTCAGGTGTCTTTTATGGTCATACAGTAAGTATTATAGGAAATGGAGTTGCATTAAATATTCCATATCTTTTAAATGAGATTAGTGAGCTTACAAAGAGAGGAGTGCCAGAACCTAAAATACTTGTTTCGGACAGGGCACAGGTTGTTATGCCATATCATATAGCATTTGATGAATATGAAGAAGAACGTCTTGGAAAAAATTCTTTCGGTTCAACCAAGTCGGGAATTGCTCCATTTTTTTCTGATAAATATGCAAAGATAGGTATTCAGGTGTCAGAGCTTTTTATGGAGGATGATGCATTAAAGGATAAGATATCAAGAATATGCGTACAAAAGAATGTATTGCTTAAGTATCTTTATAATAAACCAGAACTTGACGAAACAGAGCTTTTTAATACTCTTTGCGAATACAGAGATATGATTGCACCATATGTATGTGATGTGTCAGCTTATCTTCGCAAGGCGCTTAAAGAGGGTAAAAATATTTTGCTTGAAGGGCAGTTAGGATCACTTAAAGATACAGATCATGGCATATATCCAATGGTTACATCTTCTTCAACACTTGCTGCATATGGTGCTGTTGGAGCGGGCATTCCTCCTTATGAGATTAAGAGGATAGTTACGGTTGTAAAGGCTTATTCAAGTGCAGTAGGTGCGGGTGAATTTGTAAGTGAAATAGCTGATGAAGCAGAAGCAGAAGAACTTCGCAAACATGGTGGGGATAAAGGAGAATATGGTGCAACTACAGGTCGTCCGCGTCGTGTAGGCTGGTTTGATGTTGTTGCAACACGTTATGGCTGTGAAGTACAAGGAGCAACAGAGGTTGTTCTTACCGTTCTTGACTGCCTTGGATATTTAAAGGAAATTCCTGTATGTGTGGGTTATGAAATTGACGGAAAACGTATAGATGATTTTCCTGTAACGTCAAAACTTGCCAAGGCTAAACCGATATTTGAAGTGCTTCCTGGCTGGGAATGCGATATAAATGGTATAAAAGAATATGATAAGCTTCCAGATAACTGTCGTAAATATGTTGAGTTTATTGAAAAGCAAATAGGGGTTCCTATTAAAATGGTTTCAAATGGACCTAAGAGAGCAGATATAATTATTCGTAATTAGTAACTTTTAGTTACTATTCACAGCTGATTAAATTCGAGGATTTTTGGCATGATTTATGCCCAAAATACGAGTTTTGTGGCGCCATTTTGCATGATTTTTCGCAAAATGTGTGCATTTCGGCGCTGAAAGCGCTGCTTGTTACTATGAGCGGCGTAGCCGTGAATAGTAACAACTTTTAAAATATGGAGTATGTGTAACAAACTTAAGAGCAGCGTGGGATTGACGTTGCTCTTGTTTCTTACAAACTTTAATTTGGAGACTAAAATGAATTATAGTGAATTTGAAATAAAAAAGAAAATTAAAAAACTTGCTTCGCCAAAAGTCAAGATTTTAAACAGAATATATATGTACAGCAGTGTTGTACTTGCTATTGTTGTTATGATAACTGTGCTGGTTACAGGAGTTTGTGCAGCAGGTATTATACGTGGGCTTATTGACAGTGCGCCTCTGCTTGATGAAGTGGATATTATGCCGCAAGGATATGCCACTAAAATATATGATGTAGATGGCAATGTAACTCAAACTCTTATTGGTTCAGATGCCAATAGAATATATGTTACTATTGACAAGATTCCTAAGAATCTTAAAGATGCATTTGTGGCTATAGAGGATGAAAGATTTTATGAGCATAAGGGAATTGATTTAAAAGGGATATTAAGGGCGGTTTATGCAGGTGTAAAGAGCAGAAATGCAACTGAACAGGGCGCTAGTACAATTACGCAGCAGCTTCTTAAGAATCAGGTTTTTGGCGGAGGTAATGAGACTTCATTTTTTGCAAGGCTGTCAAGGAAGATACAGGAGCAGTGTCTTGCGGTTGATTTAGAAAACAGGATGGATAAGGATAAGATTTTGGAATATTATCTTAATACTATTAATCTGGGGCAGAATACGCTTGGAGTAGAAGCTGCAAGCAGAAGATATTTTGACAAGTCAGTTTCAGACTTAAATATTTCGGAATCAGCAGTTATAGCAGGAATCACACAAAATCCAACAGAATACAATCCTATAACTAATCAGGCGAATAATGAGGCAAAACGTAAGCTTGTTTTAAAGGCTATGTTAGATCAGAATTATATATCAGAGGACGATTATGAAGATGCACTTGGGGATGATGTCTATAGTTATATAATGGAGGTAAATAAAAAGAAAACTAATGCAAAAATCAGGGTTAATTCTTATTATGTTGATGCAGTAATAGATAGTGTGATAAATGATTTAAAACAAGAACTTGGATATACAGAAACGCAGGCTTACAATGCAGTATATAGAAGGGGGCTTAAGATTTATTCATGTCAGAAACAGGAAATACAGGATATATGTGATAATGTATTAAATGATGACAGTTACTATCCTGCTGACACTCTAAAATATCTTTCATATGGACTTTCTGTAAAAGATGCAGAAGGTATTATTAAAGATTATAATGAAAATGATATTAAAGCATATTTTTATGATAATAAAAATAAGAAAATAAGTCTTTATTTTAAGAAGAAAGATAAAGCAAAGAAATATATAGAAGTTTTTAAAAAGAATGTATTATCTGCGGGCGGTGAGGTTGCAGCTGAAAGTATTAATTTTATAAAGCAGCCGCAGATATCAATGGTTGTGATGGAGCAGTCAACAGGTCTTGTTCAGGCAATTACAGGAGGAAGAGGAGAGAAAAAGGCGGATAGAACATTTAACAGGGCAACATATTCAAAAAGGCAGCCCGGTTCAACCTTTAAGATGTTGTCAACTTATCTTCCTGCACTTGATACATGTGGAATGACGCTTGCAACAGTTGAGGAAGATACAGAATATAAATATCCTGAAACTGATATTGAAGTAAGGAATTGGGAGGGTGAAAGTCACAGAGGTATTATTACATTAAGAGATGCCATTGTAAATTCTAATAATGTTGTGACAGTTAAGACGTTTGAAAAGGTTACTCCACAAACAGGATATGATTATCTGCTGAATTTAGGATTTACTACTCTTGTAGATAGAAGAACGACAGAAGAGGGAGAGACATTTACAGATATACAGCTTCCTACAGCGCTTGGCGGGCTTACTGATGGTGTTACAAATCTTGAGCTGACAGCGGCATATTCAGCGATTGCCAATGGCGGAACTTATATAGAACCGATATTTTATACTAAGATAGTAGACCATGATGGTAATGTGTTGTTAAATAATGTACCTGAAAAGAAACGTGTAATGAAAGAAACAACAGCCTGGCTTCTTACTAATGCGATGGAAGATGTTGTATCAAAAGGTACAGGCAAAGCTGCATTATTTGATGGAATAAATATGACGCAGGCAGGAAAGACAGGAACTACATCTAACAATACAGATTATTGGTTTGAGGGATATACCCCATATTATACTGCAGGAATATGGATGGGATATGATATGAATAAACAACAGCCAGATGGAAGTTACCATAAAAAAATGTGGAAAGATATTATGGAGCAGATACATGAGAAAATGAGATTAAAGAATAAGCAGTTTCTAAAACCTGATGGTATAGTATCTTCTAATATATGTATAAAATCGGGGTTGCTTGTAAATGAAGGAGTGTGTAATAGTGCAAATGGGGGTTATTCAGAACGTAAGGAATATTTTGCAAGTGGTACACAGCCTCAAAATATCTGTGGCCGACATATAAATCCACGAAATTAGAGCGTGTTTGAAAATTGCTTTTTGCAATATGTGCTTCACGCTTTGCAAAGCAAATATAGCGCAAAGTGGGGAGTGCATATTGCAAGAATGAATTTTTAAACACGCTTTACCTAGCTTATACCGGATTAAAGTCTGCATGTCCCTGCATCCAGATAATACCTTTAAAACGTCTGCCAGCCATAGGTTCACCAATAAGGTCTTTACAATTGATACATATATTCATTACAATACCATTACATCTTATTAGAAGCTGGTAAATATCTTCTCCGGAATATGAGTTTGTCATTCTGTTGCAATTAACTATAGTACCAAGTATGTAGTAATTGTCAGATTCGGAGCCATAGGGAATAAAGCTTGTTTCAACAATACTATATAAGTCTTCGTGTTTTATGCGCCTATTTATACGTGAGCTTAAATCTATTTCATCTACAGTAAGGCTGTCAATTGCATCCTGATCGCCATTCTTTGCCTGTGCAATCAGGCGGTTTCGTATATGAGCTTCATAGTTTTTCTTTTCTCTGGAAGCCTCATTTTGTTCAAGACCAAGTATTATGCTGCCTTGAAGTGATAGACCTGACAGGGATAGTTTTGCTCTACGGGGTGTATTATCAGGGCAGTTAAGCTGCATATAATCAACAGCATTTTGAAGATAAAATATCATGGATATGCCAAGACGCAAATCATCACACATACCCGTAAATGCACTTGTGTCCACTCTTTTATTTATAACAACATCTTCATGAGATGTAATGAGAATGCTTTCACAGTATGGAAAATAGTGTTCCACATGAAAGAAACCGAGTTTATCATATTCTCCACGAAGTGTTATGCCTGTATGAGGTGTAAATTCTTTTGTAATCTCAGTATATATATTATTATTTACAGGAGCAGCTTTCTTAATTACATTTGGCTGATCCATAATTATACCTATTAGTTTGTCCATGTCATTGCGTGAATTAATATTGCTAAATCCTATTGCCTGTAAGAAGCGGTGCATAAGTAGTAACCTCCCCAAAATAACTTATTAACAATAATACTACGTGTATGTGAAGCGTGCAAGTGAAATTTTTTTGTTACTTTTTAAATACGCATTAGTCCACTTAGTGTTACTTTTCGCACCCACGCCAAATTCGAGGATTTCCATCTGATTTTTGCTAAAAGTACAAGTTTTACAGCGCCATTTCGTTATCAGTAACAAGTAATAGTTGTAAATAATTTCAATTTCATATATAATGTGTTGGTAGTAAGCAATGTACTAGTTTTCCATCCATTTACATTACTAAATACATGTATTATATATGTAATGGATAAGATAATATTTAAAGAACTGTTAAGATTTGTTTCTCAACAGCTCTAAGCTAATATAACAGAATGGAGATAGTGTAATGTTAGAATTACAGGATATATGTTATCAGGTAAACGATGACAGTGATGATAAGGAGATACTTAAAAATGTAAGTACAACAATTGATGGTCATCTTGTTGTAGTTACAGGACCAAATGGTGGTGGTAAGTCTACTCTTGCAAAGATTATCGCCGGAATAATTAAACCAACATCGGGCAGGATAATATTTGACGGAGAGGATATTACAGAACTTTCCATTACTGATAGGGCCAGAAAGGGGATTAGTTTTGCATTTCAGCAGCCTGTACGTTTTAAAGGGCTGACTGTTATAGACATGATTAGGCTTGCAGCAGGGAAAGATATTACTGTGGGAGAAGCATGTAATTATCTTTCAGAGGTAGGTCTTTGTGCCAAAGACTATATAAACCGCGAAATTAATGCAAGTCTTTCAGGCGGTGAAGTGAAACGTATTGAGATTGCAATGGTTATTGCAAGAGGGACAAAGTTTTCTATATTTGATGAGCCGGAGGCAGGTATAGACTTATGGAGTTTTCAAAATCTTATTCAGGTATTTGAAAAGATGTATAATAAAATACAGGGTTCCATACTTATTATATCGCATCAGGAGCGTATTTTAAATATTGCTGATAATATAATAGTTATTGCAGATGGCAGGATTGTAAATGAGGGCAGCAAAGATGAAGTTATGCCACAGCTTATGGTGGATAAGATTGCATGTCCTACGCTGCTTGAAAAAATAAAGTAGGGGGTTTTATAAGTGGATATATTAGAGAAGAATATATTAGAAAAGGTAGCTGATATACATGAGGTGCCGGAGGGAGCATATAATATTCGTTCCAATGGGCAGCTTGACAGCAGAAATACTACGGCCAATATAGATATAGTAACTAAAGAAGACAAACAGGGAATTGATATTATTATAAAACCGGGAACGAAGAATGAAAGTGTGCATATACCGGTGATTTTAAGTCGTTCAGGGCTTAAGGATATGGTTTATAATGATTTTTATATTGGTGAAGATGCTGATGTAACTATTGTTGCAGGATGCGGAATACACAACTGTGGAGTGGATACATCTGAACACGATGGTATTCATACATTTTATATAAAAAAGGGTGCAAAAGTAAAATATATAGAGAAGCATTATGGTGAGGGCGACGGAGAAGGAAAGAAAATTCTAAATCCCACAACTGTTATATATATAGATGACGGCGGTTATATGGAAATGGACACCGTGCAGATTAAAGGTGTTGATTCAACCATACGCAATACAAAAGCTGTTCTTGGTGATAATGCAACGCTTATTATTAATGAAAAGCTTATGACACATGGAGTTCAGACAGCAGAGACAAATTTTGAAGTAGATATGGATGGCAAAGGAAGCAATACCAACGTGGTATCGCGTTCAGTTGCCAGAGATAAATCAAAACAGGTGCTTAATCTTAAAATTAATGGTAATAATGAATGCAGCGGGCATTCAGAGTGTGATTCAATTATTATGGATGCGGCAAGCGTAACAGCAATACCACAGCTTGTGGCAAATAATATTGATGCAGCACTTATTCATGAGGCAGCTATAGGAAAGATTGCAGGAGAGCAGCTTATTAAGCTGATGACTCTTGGGCTTACGGAGAAAGAGGCGGAAGAGCAGATTGTAAATGGATTTTTAAAATAAGAGGTGCAAGATGAGCAATATAGCAATAATTACTGACAGCAACAGTGGAATTACGCAAAGTGAAGCGAAAGAGCTTGGTATAAGGGTGGTTCCTATGCCGTTTTTAATAAATGAAGAGATTTATTTTGAAGAGATTAGTCTTTCACAGGAGGAATTTTACAAACGTCTTGATGATAATGTTGACATTTCTACATCTCAGCCTTCACCTGAAAGTGTAATGAAGGTTTGGGAGGAGGCATTACAAGAAGCCGATGAAGTTGTATATATTCCTATGTCAAGCGGTTTGTCAGGTACATGTGCAACATCAATAATGCTTGCCAATGATTACGATGGCAGGGTGCAGGTGGCAGACAATCAGCGCATTTCCGTAACACAAAGGCAGTCAGTTCTTGATGCCATTAAGCTTGCAGAAAACGGCATGGATGCATTAAGTATAAAGGAATATTTGGAGAGAGTTAAGATGGAGTCAAGTATATATATAATGCTTGACACCTTAAAATATCTTAAAAAGGGCGGAAGAATTACTCCTGCTGCAGCTGCTATTGGTTCTGCGCTTAAATTAAAACCGGTTCTTCAAATACAGGGAGAAAAGCTTGATGCTTTTTCAATAGCACGTACCAAAAAGCAGGGAGAGGGAAAGATGCTTGCTGCTATGGAGTCTGATATAGAAAAAAGATTTGGCGGAATGGAAAATATAGCAAATATTCACCTTGAAGTAGCACATACACAAAATGAAGAGGCAGCAGAGAGATTTGCAGGAGCGATAAAAGAAAAATTCGGTGTTGATGAAGTGTATATTGCACCTCTTTCATTAAGTGTAGCATGTCATATTGGTGCCGGGGCACTTGCAATAGCGTGTTCTAAAGCTGTGTAGAGGAGGAAAGTTATGAATTATATAGAGGAACTTGGAACGAGAGCAAAAGCCGCTAAGACAGAGATTGCCAAAGCTTCTGCATTAGAGAAAAACCATATTCTTGAAACGATTGCAAAAATGCTTAGGGCAGATGAAAATATTGATAAAATACTTTTTGAGAATCAAAAGGATATTGACAATGCAGCGGCAAATGGTATAAAAGAAGCTATGGTTGATCGTTTAAGGCTTACTAAGGAGCGTATCTTTGACATGGCTGATGCATGTATTTTACTTACTAATCTTAAAGATGTGGTAGGTGAAGTGGTCGAAGGCAATGTAATGCCAAATGGAATGAAGATTACAAAGTTAAGAGTTCCTATGGGGGTAATAGGAATTATTTATGAATCAAGGCCAAATGTCACAGTGGACGCAGCAACTTTGTGTATTAAGAGCGGAAATGCAGTAATACTGCGTGGCGGAAAAGAGGCTTTTAATTCCAATAAGGCATTGATGGATATTATGCGCGAGGCAGTAAAAGATTGTGGTTTTTCAAGTGATATAGTACAGCTTGTAGAAGATACTTCAAGGGAAACATCAGTAATGATGATGAAGGCAAACGGTTATATAGATGTACTGATACCACGCGGTGGAGCAGGACTTATAAAAGCTGTGGTAGAAAATGCAACTGTTCCAGTGATTGAAACAGGAAGCGGCAACTGTCATATTTATATAGATGATATTGCGGATATTAACATGGCTGTAAACATAACTGATAATGGCAAGACACAGCGTCCAAGTGTATGCAATGCACTTGAAACATGTCTTGTACATAAGGATATTGCAGAGAAGTTTTTGCCAAAGCTTAAAATACAGCTTGATAAGCATAATGTAGAGCTGCGTGGCTGTGGTGAAACAATAAGAATACTTGGTGACTGTGTAAAGCCTGCCGATGATGAAGACTATGCGACAGAATATAATGACTATATTATGTCAATTAAAGTGGTGTCTTCTATAGATGAAGCAATAGCACATATTGCAAAATACTCCACAGGACATTCAGAATGTATTATTACAGAGAGATTAAAAAGTGCTGAGAAGTTTCAGAAAGAAGTGGATTCGGCGTGTGTATATGTTAATTGTTCTACAAGATTTACTGACGGCGGAGAGTTTGGACTTGGAGCAGAGATTGGAATATCAACACAAAGGCTTCATGCAAGAGGTCCTATGGGGTTAAAAGAGCTTACAACTTTTAAGTATCTTATAAATGGTTCAGGACAGGTAAGGTAAAAGTTAGAGTATGTCAAAAATGAGAAGTTAAGTAAGGAATGTAATAAATGAGATTTTTAATATATAGATGGCAGGCTTATAACCAGACAGCACTTGAAGATGCTCTTATACAACTTGGTCATGAAATAGATATATTTACATGTGATATTGACAATCCGGAAGAGGATTTTAATTTTGAAAGTAAGCTCTTTTTATATCTTTCAGAAAACTTTTATGATGCAGTTATATCAATTAATTATTTTCCGGTAATAGCAAAGTCATGTGATAAAGCAGGCTGCAAATATATTTCGTGGACTTGTGACAGCCCAATGCTTACATTGTATACAAAGTCGGTTTTTCTTTCATGTAATTATATATTTGTATTTGATAAAATGGTATTTTATGAATTTAAAGCGAGAGGTGTAAAAAATTTATGGTATCTTCCGTTGGCAGCAGATACCATGAGAAATGATTTAATACTTGAAGATATTTCAGATGAGGACAGTTGCTATGACGCAGATGTTTCATTTGTGGGAAGTTTATATGAAAAAAATAGATATGATGAAATGGTAAATATGCCTGATTACATAAGGGGATATTTTGATGCTCTTATGAATGTGCAGATGGAGATTTATGGTGACAATTTTCTGGAGCGTATGATTACAGATGAGATTGAGGAACAGCTTGACGGCAGGGCAGTGACAATATCAGGCAATGAATTTATCGGGACACCTTCTCTTATAGTTGCAAATACTACACTTGGAATGAAGCTTGCAGCTCTTGAGAGAAAAAAGATTCTTAAAATGGTATCAGGAAAGTTTACAAATACAAAGGTATATACAAAGAGTGATACATCAGATATCCCATTATTAAAGAATATGGGAAGTGTTGATTATATATATGAGATGCCAAAGGTATTTAAAAAGTCAAAGATTAATCTAAATATAACACTTAGAAATATTAAGTCAGGAATACCGCTTAGAATATGGGATATTTTATCTTGTGGGGGCTTTGTACTTACTAATTTTCAGCCGGAGCTTTTGGATTATTTTAAACAGGGAGAGCACCTTGTATGGTATGAATCACATTTTGACATGATGAATAAGATATCATATTATCTTGAACATAATGATGAAAGGGAGCGCATCGCACAGGCTGGCTATCAGCTTGTTAAAGACAAACATACAGTGAAACAGCGCGTATCAGAGCTTTTGGGATATTTAGGAGGTTAAGTATGGGTTTAAATACGACACTTAAAGGGGACAGGCTGCATATAGCAATATTTGGAAAACGCAATGCAGGCAAGTCAAGTATTATAAATGCATTAACGGGACAAAATCTTGCCATAGTATCAGATGTAAAGGGAACTACTACTGATCCGGTATCTAAAGCTATGGAGCTTCTTCCTCTTGGTCCGTGTCTAATTACTGATACGCCGGGGCTTGATGATGTTGGAGAGCTTGGAAAGAAGCGTGTAGAGAAAGCTGTGCAGGTATTAAACAGTACAGATATTGCAATTGTTGCAGTTGATATGGCGTTGATTTCTGATGAGGATTTGCAGGGAGAAAGAGGTCTTTCTGCAAATGAGGTTCAGGTAATTTCACTCATTGAAGAGAAGAAGATACCTTATATAATTGTGCTTAATAAGTCAGATTGTGTAAATGATGCCGAATCTGTCAGAAAGATAAAGGAAACTATTGTTTCAAAAAATAAAGGGATAGCTGTAAATGTTTTAAGCACTGTAACCGATGAAGGGATTGAGGAGCTTAAGGATGCCGTTATATTAATATCTCCTGACAGCGATTCAAAACTTCATATAGTGGGAGATTTAATAGAAAAAAATGATATTGTAGTGCTTGTTACTCCAATTGATGAGGCAGCTCCAAAAGGACGCCTTATAATGCCTCAGCAGCAGGTTATAAGAGATATACTTGATAATAATGCGATAGCAGTAGTGACTCAGGTACCTGAACTTTACGATGTTCTTAAGCGTCTGTCTGGAAATGTTAAAATGGTTATAACTGATTCACAGGCATTTAAAGAGGTTGCGGCTATAGTTCCTGAAAGTATACCACTTACATCATTTTCAATACTTTTTGCAAGGCATAAGGGAAATCTTTCTAAACTTATAGAAGGAGTTAAGGCTGTGGAAAAGCTTAAAAATGGAGATAAAGTTCTTATTGCAGAAGGGTGTACACATAGACGACAGTGTAATGATATAGGAACAGTTAAAATACCACGCTTTCTTAGAAACATTACAGATAAAATAATTGAGATTGAAACATGCAGTGGTACAAATTTTCCACAGGATTTATCAATATACAGTCTTATAATTCACTGTGGGGGATGTACACTTAATGAAAAAGAGATGAAGCACAGGATGCATATGGCGGATTTGGCAGGTGTACCTATGGTAAATTATGGTATCTTTCTTGCACATGTTAATGGGATTTTGGAGAGAAGCATAGAAGTTTTTTGATACTATGTTACTGTTCACTATGACTGATAACAAGCTTTAAGATATATGAAAGGCTTAAAATATGAAGAATAAGAAATATTTATTTAATATTATATTTATGGTTGTACTTCTTGCTGCAGTATTTTATGTATTATTAAAGGACAATGATTTAGATGAAATAATAGATGCACTTAAGGGTGTAAGTATTTTTTTCATGATTCTTGCTTCGGCGGCAGGTCTTGTTTATGTTATTATGGAAGGCGTTTCCTTACAGATTATACTTAATTCACTTGGAATAAAATCAGGTATGTTAAATTGTATCAGATATTCATTTATAGGCTTTTTATTTAATGCAATTACGCCATCAGCTTCAGGCGGACAGCCTATGCAGGTGCTTTATATGAAAAGCGATGGAATAAATATGGGTGCATCAAGTGTGGCACTGCTTTTTTGGACTATAATATATAAAGTAGCATTAATAGTAGTTGAAACGTTGGTATTTATATTTATGCATGGATTTGCAAGGCAGTATCTTGGAAAATATATGTGGTTGTTTGTTGTAGGCATTTTGGTAAATGTAATATCAATATTTCTTTATTCGATAATAGTATTTTCAAAAAACGGAGCAAAAAATATTGCCTATTTTGCAACATGGCTGCTTCATAAACTTAGAATAGTTAAAAGAAAAGAAAAAATAGAAAAAAAGGTTGATAGTCTTATACTTTCTTATCAAGAAGGTGCTGATTATATGAGAAGCCATATGTCAACAGCAGCTGTAGTGCTTTTTACAACTATTATCCAAAGAGTTTCGTATTTTGCAGTGACATGGTTTATATACAGGGCTTTAGGACTTAGCGGTTACAGCTTGATACAGATTATAGTTCTTCAAAGTTTTGTATCAGTATGTATAGATATATTGCCATTTCCGGGAGGAGTAGGTGTAAATGAGGGATTTTTTGTAAAATTATTTGCTCCTGTAATGGGAAGAAGTATGGCGGTATCTGCAATGCTTTTAAGCAGGGGAGTAAGTTTTTATCTGTTGCTTGTGGTAAGTATGATTGTCTTTTTTATTATGCAGATAAGAAATCTGCACAGTGAGAGAAAGCAGATAAAAGAGGGACAGGAGCTAAGGAGAAATAATGGCAGATTATAAGATAGTATACAGTGGTGGCAGTGATGAAATAGTTGAAAAGAAATCAAGGTTTATTGCAAATGTTTTTCCTGTAAGTGAAGAGGAAGAGGTTTTGCAGATTATAGAGGATACAAGAAAAAAATATTGGGATGCAAGACATAACTGCTATGCCTATGTGATTGGAAGCAATGATGAAATAACAAGGTGCAGTGATGACGGAGAGCCTTCAGGAACTGCGGGAAGACCTATACTTGAAGTGATTACAGGTTCAGGCATACATAATGCCCTTATAATAGTAACAAGATATTTTGGAGGTACACTTCTTGGCACCGGAGGGCTTGTCCGTGCATATTCAAAGTCAGCACAGGCGGGCATTGCAGCAAGTAAGGTTGTAATAAGGGAGAATGGCAGAAAGGCTTCTATAAAGACTGATTATAATGGTATAGGAAAAATTCAGTATATTGCAGGTAATATGGAGCTTACAACGCTTGATACAGATTATAGTGATATTGTTAAAATAGAGCTTTTAGTGCCTGAAGATAAGGTGGAAACATTGGTAAATAAAGTGACAGAAGCATCTTCTGGGAGGGCATTAATTGATATAGGAGATGAACTGTATTTTTCTGTTGTAGATGGAGTCCCTGTTATTTTATAATGCTTTATGTTATGCTAAAGCAAGCAATGGAGGATGTATGGATTTATTTGACTATATGAGGGAAAAGAATAAGGAAAAGGAATCGCCGCTTGCATCAAGGCTTCGTCCTACTGAGCTTGGTGAGGTTGTAGGTCAGGAGCATATTATAGGCAAAGACAAGCTTTTATACAGAGCGATTAAGGCAGACAAGTTAAGTTCTGTAATTTTTTATGGACCTCCTGGCACAGGTAAAACAACACTTGCAAAGGTTATAGCAAATACAACAAGTGCTGAATTTTTACAGCTAAATGCCACTTCTTCCGGTAAGAAGGATATGGAAGGTGTAATAGCAAAAGCTAAGGATAATGCAGGTGGACATGATAAGAAAACTATTTTATTTATAGATGAAATACATAGGTTTAATAAAGGGCAGCAGGATTATTTACTTCCATTTGTTGAAGACGGGACGATTATACTTATTGGTGCAACTACTGAAAATCCGTATTTTGAGGTGAATGGGGCACTTATATCACGTTCTGTGGTATTTGAACTTAAGCCTTTGTCAAATGAAGCTATAAAGACACTTATTAAAAGAGCAGTATACAGTGAAAAAGGAATGAGTGCGTACAAAGCTGAAATAGATGATGATGCACTTGATTTTCTTGCTGATATATCAGGAGGAGATGCAAGAACAGCACTTAATGCAGTAGAGCTTGGAGTGCTGACTACAGACAGAAGTGATGATGGGATTATACACATTACAATTGATGTTGCATCAGAGTGTGTACAAAAAAGAGCAGTCAGATACGACAAATCAGGAGACAGTCATTATGATACTATTTCTGCATTTATAAAAAGTATGCGTGGCTCTGATCCTGATGCAGCAGTATATTATCTTGCAAGAATGCTATATGCAGGTGAGGATATAAAATTCATTGCAAGGAGAATTATGATTTGTGCGGCAGAGGATGTTTCAAATGCCGATCCTTACGCACTTGTGGTTGCAGTAAGTGCAGCGCAGGCTGTAGAAAGGATTGGTATGCCTGAGAGCCAGATAATACTTGCACAGGCAGTAACTTATGTCGCAAGTGCACCTAAAAGCAATTCCGCAGTTATGGCGATAGATATGGCTATGGAAGCGGTGAAAAATGAAAAGATAAATACAATACCGCCGCATCTTCAGGATGCACATTATAAAAGTGCAGAAAAACTTGGACGTGGAACGGAATATAAATATGCACATTCTTATCCAAAACATTATGTTAAACAGCAGTATCTTCCAGATGAACTTATCGGCAGGAGATTTTATGTGCCATCAGATAATGGTTATGAAAAGACAATACAGGAGTATTTTAAATATATAAGTTACTAATACATTGCAAAATTATTTATGGTGGGGTATGGCATAATATGGAGGTGCGGTTATGAAGAAAATAAAACGGATATTGGCATTGGGAGGTGTCGTGATACTTTTAGGAATGTATCTTTTAACCTTTATATCTGCTATGTTTGCAACACCAAGTACACATTCACTGTTTTTTGGAAGTATAGCAGCAACTATTATAATTCCTATTTTTATATATGCCTATACTTTGATATATAGAGTGATATGTCGGAAAGATGATGTAGGAGAGTATCAGGAAAAAGAAAAAGAGGATAAAGCAGATATAGGTAAGATTGAATAGAAGTAAAGCTGGGGTATAAATATGTTAAAGATTTGGTATTATGGCGGAACAGAATTTATGGAGGATGCACCTGCATATTTTGATAATGTGTATGAAGATGAGTGGATTGAAGATGAATTTGTAAAAGAAATGATACAAGATATTGATAGCTCACAAGTGATAAGTTCGCATGTGATTGAAAGCCCAGTTCTTGGTGCAATTACCCCTAAGGAATTATCAGGTGGGGTAAAAGTTCTTATATTAATGCTTAAAGATGATTCTTTTATTTATAATATGTCTAATTGTGGCAATGATTGTGCAAAGTGGATATTAAAAATTGCAGAGAAAAAAGATTTGACTGTATATTTGCAGCATATTCTACGTTTTGAAGGGGAATTTGAAATTAAAATAATGAATACTGGTAAGATAGTTCATAATAGACGTGAGTATGTAGAAGGATTATTAGAAGCGGAGGAAATTCAGGATGAAGGGTAGTTATTATTTTGTGGTAAAAAGCAAAAGAGTGTTATATAGGTTTAATATTAAAAGAAATATAACAATCATTAAAGGTGATAGTGCCACAGGGAAAACAACACTTCTTCATATGTTATATGAGTATTTAAGAGTTGGAAAAGAATCTGGGTTTTCAGTTTCTACAGATGCCAATTATTTTGTATATTTAAGGCGTGAGGTTGGTCGTGATTGGAAAGATGCAATGTATGAACTTAAAAATACAATAATTTTTATTGAAGAAAATAATAACTTTGTGTTTAGTGAGGAATTTGCAAATTTTGTAAAAAGTTCCGGTAATTATTTTGTGCTGATTAATCGTTCTCCTTTAAAAATGCTTCCATATAGTATTCATGAGATATATGAAATTGTTACAAGTGGAAAACATGCAGATATAAAAGCATCATATCATGAGTTAAAGGAACTTTACAGCAATTTTCCTATTTTGGATAATAATAGTTTTAATAATGTTTTAACTGAGGACAGTAATTCTGGTTTTCAGTTTTTTTCAAAGATATTTAAAAATAGAAATGTTATAAGTGCAAATGGAAATAGTAATGTTACTAAAAAAATTCAGAAGATGAATAGTGATACACTTGTTATTGTAGATGGGGCAGCATTTGGTGCAATGATTGAAGCTTTTTTAGAGTGCTTTTATAGTAAGAATGACTGCAGAATATCAATTTGGATGCCGGAATCTTTTGAATATCTAATTTTAAAGTCGGGAATTATTGAGTCAAATGAGCTGACAACTATATTGGAGTCTGTATCAGATTATGTAGAGTGTATAAGATATGAAAGCTGGGAGAGGTTTTTTACTGAATTGTTGGTAAAAATTACAAACGATACAGAACATAAATATTCAAAAAATGTATTGAACAATTATTATTTGCAGGATAGAAATTTGAAAAAAATTGTAGAACAGTTTCCGGG